>CAZDMM010000029.1:0-2806 GCA_964505845.1 uncultured Caldilineaceae bacterium | reverse complement strand
GCTTCCGGGAAGGTGAAGAGATGGGGTGTCAGCGAGTCACCCGTCTGCGTTTTAAATATTCACCCAGAAAGACGGCCGCCAGCAGCATAGACCCAATGGCTACATCTTGCCAGTAGGTATTGACCCCGGTCATGTTAAAAGCGTTGTAAATCATTGCCAGAAAGATGACCCCCAGCACCGTGCCAAAGATAGAGCCGGTGCCGCCGCTCAAGCTGGCCCCCCCGATGGCGGTGGCGGCAATGGTGCGCAGCTCCGCATTTTGGCCGTAACTTACGCTGGCCGCGCCGTATTGCGAGCAGATGATGATGCCGGCCACCCCGGCCAGCATGGCATTTAAGGCAAAGGTAAAAACCAGAAAGCGCTCAACCTTAATGCCCGACATCCGGGCCGAGCGGCGATTGCCCCCGATAAAGTAAGCCTGCTGCAAATAACGGTGATTTTTTAGAAAGTAGCCAACGATCAGGGCCAACGCCACAAAGATTATCAACGACACCCGCAGGCCGCTCACCTCGCCCTGGCCGATAAACTTAAAAGCTTTGGGTAACCCGCTGATGGTAGCGCCTTTGGTAATGACCAGGTCAACGCCTCTGAGGGTTAAAAGGGTAGCCAGGGTGACGATAAAAGGATGCACCTTAAAGAGGTTAGTTACGGCGGCATTGATGACCCCAACGAGCGCCGCTACTGCCAGAGTCAGCCCGATAGCCACCGGCAGGGGCAGCCCGGCCTTGAGGAGCATAGCCACGATGATGGCGCTAAATTGCAGCACCGCCGCCACCGATATGTCTATCCCACCCGTAATCATCACGATGGTCATGCCCAGGGCCATGATTCCTTCGGAAACAAAATTGATCAGCATGACCTCTACATTGGCCCCGCTCAGAAAGCGCGGATAGTTAAGCTGCATGCCGATGGCCAGGGCGATGCACACCACGATCAAGGCAAGCTGCTGCATCCCCCCCAACTGGCCGGCGGCCCAAAGCCGGGAAATTGAAAACGGCTGCGGCGCGGCGGTTCTACTTGGTTGCATATTTCATCACCTCTTCTTGGGTGGCCTGTGCTCCCTCTAAAATCGCCGTAATCTGGCCCTCTCTAAACACCACCACCCGATCACTCAAGCCTAACACCTCCGGCAGCTCCGACGAGATTAAAATGACCCCTACGCCCTCGTCGGCCATTTTTCTCAAGTCGCCATGAATCTTGGCTTTTGCGCCCACGTCCACACCCCGGGTCGGCTCGTCGGCAATTAACACCCTGGGCCTGGCGCACAGCCACTTGGCCAGCAGAGATTTTTGCTGGTTGCCGCCGCTCAGGTTAAGCACCGGCGCTTCATCATTAAAGGGGCGGATTTGCATGTAATCCACGTACCGCTGCGAGGCTTCTTTAATCTGATCCCGTTTGAGCAGCCCGGCCCCGGAAATAAACTGGCGCAGCGAGGCGGCGATGATGTTCTCCCGGACGGACATTTTGAGAAAAAGCCCCAGCGTTTTGCGATCCTCGGTTAGATACCCCAAGCCCTGCCGGATGGCTTCGCGGGGCGACCTGGCCCTGATTTCCCGGCCTTCCAGCATGATCCGGCCCGACTCCGGCTTATCCGCCCCAAAGATGGCTCGCGCCACCTCGGTGCGCCCCGACCCGACCAGCCCAGCAAAGCCCAGGATTTCGCCCTGTCGCACCGAAAAGCTGATGTTGCGGAAATAAGGCGGCCGGCTGAAACCTTCGGCGGAAAAGATGGTGGGGCCAATCCGGGCGCTTTTGGGCGGGTACATATCCTCGATGTGCCGGCCAACCATCATCTGGATGATTTGGGCCGGGGTAGTCTCTTTGACGGCCACCGTGCCGACCATGCGCCCATCGCGCAGCACCGAAATCTGGTCGGCAATGGTGAAGACTTCTTCCAGTTTGTGAGAGATAAAAACAATGGCAATGCCTTTGGCGGCCAGGTCGCGGATGATGGCGTAGAGATAATCTACCTCAGTTTCCGATAGGGCCGAGGTTGGCTCATCCATAATGATCACCCTGGCGTTAAAAGAGAGCGCCTTGGCCAGCTCTACAATCTGCTGCATGCTCACGCTCAGGCGGCTGGCCAGGATGGTTGGATCAATCTCAACCCCAATCCGCTCAAAGATGGCCCGCGTTTTGGCGTAAAGCTCCTGCCAATTGATAAAGCCCAGGCGGTTAACCTGCTGGCGGCCCACAAAAATGTTCTGGGCCACGCTTAAATTGGGGGCCAGGCTAAGCTCCTGGTGAACCAGGCTGATCCCACTGTGCATGGCTTGTAAGGGGTCGGCAAAGGTTTTGGGCTGGCCGTTGAGGTAAATAATGCCTTGATCGGCCTGGTGGAGGCCGCCGATAATATTCATGAGGGTAGATTTGCCCGCCCCGTTTTCGCCCACCAGGGCGTGGACTTGCCCGGCGGCGGCGCTGAACGTAACCTCATCTAAAACGCGGTTGCCCGCAAAGCTCTTGCAAATGCCTTCAACTTTTAAGACCGGTTCTGCCGTCATAAGCCTTTACTCCCTGGTTTCTTTGCGCCGCCGGTAGGCGTCAACTGCGATAGCCAGGAATACCACCGCGCCGCTAACCACGCTCTGCCAATTTGGCGAGCCGTGCAGCAAAACAAACCCATTTTTGATCAGGGCCAGCAGCAGCACGCCCAAAAAAGTACCGATGAGGTTGCCGGAGCCGCCGCTAAAACTGGCCCCCCCGATAACCGCTGCGGCAATAGCGTTAAGCTCATTGCCCAGGCCAAATTGAAAGAAGCCCATCGCCAGCCGGGAGGTCATAAAAATAGCCGCTACGCCGGCCA
>CAZDMM010000028.1:19780-21050 GCA_964505845.1 uncultured Caldilineaceae bacterium | reverse complement strand
TGGCGATCAACATTTTTGTTTTACCCATTACCATTGGCGGCCTGCTGCACTTTCCTGGCGGCAGCGTCCACCCCGATACATTTGTGTTGACCCTGCCCATGGCCGAAGGCCAGGAAACCCTGGCCTTACTGGTCTTCATTGGCGGCCTATCGGCGGCCACCAGCATGGTCATTGTCGAAACAGTGGCCCTGACGACGATGGTTTCTAACGATCTGGTCATGCCGGTGCTGCTGCGCTGGCAGGCGCTGGGCTTGGCCCGCCGGAGCGACCTGAGCGGCTTATTGCTGGGCATCCGGCGCGGCGCGATTCTTGTCATTCTGCTGCTGAGTTATGGTTACTTCCGGCTCACCGACGAATCGGTGGCCCTGGTCTCCATCGGCCTGATCTCTTTTGCCGCTGTAGCCCAGTTTGCTCCGGCGATTTTGGGCGGGTTGTACTGGAAAGGAGGCAGCCGGGCCGGGGCGCTGGTCGGCCTGAGCGCCGGTTTTGTGGTCTGGAGCTACACCCTGCCGCTGCCCTCACTGGTTGACTCCGGCTATTTGCCGCAGCAGTTCATTGAACTGGGTCCGTTTGGCCTGACCTGGCTCAGACCCTACGCGCTTTTTGGCCTGGAGGGTTTGGACCCGATTACCCACGCCATGCTCTGGAGCATGCTGGTCAATGCCGGCGGTTACCTGATTGTTTCCCTCTTAAGCCAGCAGAGTGTGAGCGAACGCAGCCAGGCCACCCTCTTTGCGGACATCTTCAAACACTCCGGCGAGGGCGACCGCGCCCGTTTTTGGCGCGGCAGCGCCTCGGTTGCTGCCCTGCGCGTTCTGCTGGGCCGTTTTCTGGGCCAGCCGCGGGTTGACGAGGCCTTTGCCCACTATGCCCAACAACGCGCCCTCAACTGGTCGCAAGCCCCTGACGCCGACGCCGAACTGGTGGACTTTGCCGAAAAACTCCTGGCCGGGGCCATTGGGGCCGCCTCGGCCCGGGTGATGGTCGCCTCGGTGGTCAAAGAAGAGCCGCTCAGCCTGGAAGAAGTGATGGACATCCTGGATGAAACCTCCCAGGTGATTGCCTACAGCCACCAGTTGGAACAGAAATCACGCGAACTGGAAGCCGCCACCGCCGAACTGCGCGCCGCCAACGAGCAGCTCAAAGAACTGGACCGGCTGAAGGATGACTTCATTTCTACCGTCACCCACGAGCTGCGCACCCCGCTCACTTCCATCCGCGCTTTCTCAGAGATTTTGTGCGACAACCCTGATCTGGACGGCGCCCGGCA
>CAZDMM010000028.1:0-19770 GCA_964505845.1 uncultured Caldilineaceae bacterium | reverse complement strand
CCTCAAAGAGAGCGAGCGCCTGACCCGGTTGATCAACCAGGTGCTGGACCTGTCCAAGATTGAGTCCGGCCAGATGGTCTGGTCGCTCTCGGACATTGATTTAACCGAGGTCATCAAAGAGGCCCTCACGGCCACAGGCCAACTGTTCCAGGAGAGAAATATCCAGGTAGAGTTGGATTTGCCGGAGCGCATGCCGCGTCTCAGGGCCGACCGTGACCGGATTATGCAGGTTTTGCTCAATCTGCTCTCCAACGCCATGAAGTTCTGCAATGGGCAGGCCGGCTGGGTCGGCGTCCGCCTGCAAATCAAGAACGGATTTGCCCAGGTGGATGTCAGCGACAACGGACCGGGCATCCATCCCAAAGATCAGGAAGTTATTTTTGAAAAATTTCGCCAGGGCGGCAACACCTTGACCGAGAAGCCACAGGGAACGGGCCTGGGCCTGCCCATCTGCCGCCACATCATCAGCCATTTTGGCGGCAAACTCTGGGTTAAAAGCGAACCCGGCCACGGCGCGACCTTTTCATTTACCCTGCCGCTCCAGCCGCAGTTGCCGGGCAGTGAAGCGGTCGAAACCAACGGCCGCTCCCGCTTGCTAACAACCATCAAGTCGCTGCGCGGGTTGACGTTGAAGTAAAATTTTAAGCAGTGTCCACGAACCTATGACAGGCCGCCAGCGATGAAAAAAACCTCACCCCGTCGCTGGCGCGCGCGGTGCGCACCTTTGGTGTCCCCTCTCCCAATGGGAGAGGGAGCGGGGGTGAGGGCTATTTACGAAGGAGGAATCCACCCCTATGCTCCAAAAACGCTCTATCTGGCGGGCGCTCTTTAGCGCCCTGATCGGCGGAATGGGCGGAGTCAGCCTGACCGCCACCATTTTCCCGTATATCATCGCTCGTTTTTTGGGCCACCTTTCCCTGGAGGCCCTGGTCAACATGCGGGGGATGGCCTTGCTGATGGCCCTGCTCTGGGCAGTGGGCGGCGGGATCGTCGGCTGGGTGGGCGGCGGGCGCACCGGCGCCATCGTGCTTGGCCTGTGCGGAGCGGTAACCGGCCTGACCCTGGCTCTGCTGGCGTCGCCGGAGAATCTCCTGGGCCTCATCGCCGGGGTTGTCATTGGTTTGCTGTACGGCATACCGGGCGGGATCATCATGGGCCGCGTCTTTCCCAAACCCGTCCGCGAGGTCTGATTTTAAGCAACGCCAAATAAAAATTGCCGGGATTGGGGGATTTGGAGAATTTTTTATAATTTATCCCCTAATCCCGGCCCAGATCATTCCGGTTTTTGTCAAGAAGGCAAGGGGCAGCAGCGCTATGGCCAAAAAAGTGTTGATTGTGGACGACGAAACAAACATCGTCATTTCCCTGGAATTTTTAATGGAGCAGGCCGGCTATGACCTGCGTATTGCCCCCAACGGCCGGGAGGCGCTGGAGCAGGTGGCGGCCTTTGAGCCGGATTTGATCCTTCTGGATGTGATGATGCCTCACATCAACGGCTTTGATGTCTGCCGGCGCATCCGCGAGAACCCGGCCTGGCAAAATATCAAAATCATTATGCTGACCGCCAAAGGCCGCGAAGTCGAGATGGCCAAGGGCCTGGCCCTGGGGGCGGATGCTTACATTACCAAACCCTTTTCCACCAAAGAGCTGCTGGCCCAGGTGCGGTACATTTTGGAATAACTCAGCCATCTCGTTTCCAAACTGAGTTTGGGAACGAGATGGCCGGGGAAGTACTAGCAAGCAATGGATCGCTCACACCTTGAACTTATCTTTAAGCTGGCCAATATTGGCCTGGTCATACTCGGGCTGGTTGCTGCGGCGCTCATCTTCAACTCGGCTACGGCCGGAGATTGGGCCATCTGGCTCTTTCTGCTGGTCCTGGGGCTGCTGCTGACCCTGGGCCTGGGCCTCAATTACCTCTTCCGGCACTACATCCTGGCCGCCCGGCGGCTGGTCGAAGAGATGCACCTGATTCTCACCGCCAATCCCGCCCACCGCGTCCAATTGGCGGGGCCGGCGGAGATGCGCCCCCTGGCCGATATGGCCAATACCTACGCGGATCGCTTTCAAACCCTTTTGGCCGACGAGGACGACAAAATCCGGCGGGCCAGGGCCGACCTGGAAGAGGAGAAGAACCGCCTATCGGTCTTGATGTCGGAACTCAGCGAGGGCGTGCTGGTTTGCAACATCGAGGGGCAAATTTTGCTCTACAACAGCCGGGCCAGGCAGTTGCTCGGCCAGCCCTCCGGCGGCCACAACCTCTTTGGCGTGGGCGGCTTTGTCGGCCTGGGGCGCTCGGTGTTTGGCTTGATGGACCGCCAGGCCATCACCCACGCCCTGGAAAACCTGCTTTACCGCAACCAGAAGCAAAGCGGCCCGGTGGTGTCACAATTTGTCACCACTGCGGCTAACGGCCAGCTCATCCGCGCCCGGATTGCCCTGGTTCAAGACCAGCAGCATGCCCTGCGCGGCTTCATCCTGACCCTGGAAGATATTACCCGCCAGTTCCAAACCAGCAGCCGCCGCGATATTTTACTGCAGGCGCTGACGGAGGGGGTGCGGGCCTCGCTGGGCAGCATTCGCGCCGCCATTGAAACCATCCTGGAATACCCGGAGATGGACCAGGCCAAGCTGCACCGCTTCCGCCAGGTGATTTACGATGAGTCGTTGAGCCTCAGCGCCAAGCTCAACCAGACCACCGCCGAATACGCCGAAGATTTAAAAGCCGACTGGCAACTGGAAGAGATGCTCGGCGGCGACCTGCTCTGGGCCATTCAGCGCCGCTTTGAGGACAAGCTGGGCGTAACCACCACTCTGGAAGCCGTGGAGGAAAATCTGTGGCTCAAAGTAGACAGCTACTCGGTCGTCCAGGCCATGACCTATATGATGGGCCGGCTCAAGGCCGAACTCGACATCCGGCACGTCACCTTTCGCCTCAAACAATCAGGCCGCTTTGCCGTGCTGGACATGCTCTGGCCCGACGGCTCGACCGAGATGGAAATCCTGTGGAGCTGGCAAAACCAGGCCCTCATCACCGAGGGCGAAGGCACACCGCTGACCCTGCGCGAGGTAGCCGAACGGCACGGCGGCGAAATCTGGTGCCAGGCCGACCGGGCCGCTAACATCGCTTATTTTCGGCTCTTGCTGCCGACCACCCAACCCAAGCCCCCCCGCCACATTCAGGTGCTGCCGGAGAGTCGCCCGGAGTATTATGATTTTGACCTGTTCCAACAGGCCAGCCAAAAACCGGAGTTGGACCAGCGGCCCCTGGCCGGGCTAACCTACACCGTTTTTGACACCGAAACAACCGGCTTAAACCCGACCCAGGGCGATGAGATCATTTCGATTAGCGCCGTGCGAATCGTCAATGGGCGGCTCTTGCGCCAAGAAATTTTTGACCAATTGGTTGACCCCAAACGGCCGCTCCCACGTGAGTCGAGCAATATTCACGGCATCTTACCCCACATGGTGCAGGGGCAGCCCACCATTGAGCAAGTTTTGCCTCCCTTTTCACGCTTTACCGAGGGTACTGTGCTGGTGGGCCACAACGCCGCCTTTGATATGCGGCTGCTGCAAATGAAAGAAGCCCAAACCGGCATCAAATTTACCAACCCGGTACTGGATACCCTTCTGCTCTCGGCGGTGATTCATCCCAATCAAGAATCGCACAGCCTGGAAGCCATTGCCCAGCGCCTGGGCATCAACATGATTGGCCGTCACACCTCGCTGGGTGATGCCATGCTCACCGGCGAAATCTTCCTCAAGTTTATTCCCCTCCTGGCCGAGCGGGGCATCATCACCTTGCAGCAAGCCCGCCAGGCCGCCCAGGAAACCTATTACGCCCGGTTGAGTTACTGAGAAAAGAGAAGACCCTAAAGGTCTGGCAGATCTTTAGGGTCTAAATTATTCGCCCAGGTTCAGCGATCAGACAGCTTTTCGGGCAAATTCCCGGTAAGCCAGAGTCCACAAGGACTCGATAAATACTTGTACGATGCCGCCAACAATACTAAAAATAATGGCAATAATTATCGCCGCTCCCCCCAAGAGCACGTAATCCCCCAGCGCCAGACCAGCCTCGGACATCATAGCGGGCATCCGGCTCATCATCAGGGGAAGCATAATGATGGCGCTGGGAATACCCACAACGAAGCTAACAATAAAGCCGATAACCAACACGAGTATGGCTAGTACAACGGTTGATGTTATATTTTGGCGGAACAAATTCCAACTTCTCCTAAAAGAATTGAGAACTCCCCGATTTTCCAACACAATGGCTCGGCTGCCAAAGGTGAGAAATAGCCCAATGATGAGCTGCAGAATAAAAAATATACAAACACCGCCGCAAATCGTGGCAAAAAATAAGGGAAAGAAGGTAAAAAATTCTCTCAAAAATGGAGGCGGTTCACCTGGTTCAGCGGGCGGCCTGAAGGTTGCAATTTGACTGAAAAAGGGCCAGAACTGAGTGAAAAAGATGATGACGAAAATAACTCCCATACTCACCAAAGGACTGTAAAGGAGCGCCTGCAATAAGCCCAAAGGAACAATTTTGTTTATCCCATCGCGCCAGCTTTGCCCAAACCCAACCAACTCTCCATTTTCAACCCGTTCAACCGATTTAATCAGAGCGCCTCGTCCAATCGCGCCCACGATGAGACTGATGATGCCAAAGACGAGAAAAAGGATTGTGCCTCCCACAATATAGACCCAAATGGGCGTCTGCCCCAGCGGTTCAGGAAAAAACGAAGGAAAGTGAGGGGCAGGGCCATCTGGATTGAAAGGCATGCGCATCTGAAATTGCGCTCTCCCCCCACCTCCCTGACCGCACAGCGCCATCATGATGCCGAAAAACCAGAGAAACTTATACCGCCAGGTAATTTGGGCTGCTTGTTTGATAAGGTTGCTATAATCCATCGAAGTCCTCTTTGGCCAGTAATACTTCAATCTATCTTGGCGTATGATCGGGTTTTGGAGGCAACCGGGCCTCTTAATAACATACTACAGTCACAAAAATGCAGGTGCATCTATCGGTAAAATTCATCGCCACAGCGCAGTCAGTGTTTCAATCGCGCTCTTGTCACTCTGCCAGGCCGCACCAACCTTCGCCGTCAATGCTTCCCATTCGGCCCACCAATTGACTGCTTCTTGCGGCTCAACCGTTGACTCCGCCTTCAAGGAAATCAGCAAGCCCAATGGCTGCCCCGCCGGGTCAAGCAGGGTAATCGTCTCGCCCAACGGTAATTCAGCCAACAAATCTTGCAACTGACTGGCCGCAGTCTCAATCGGCATCTGGATTGACACTTTTCATAACCCCCTCTTTGACGTTTTGTTTCACACCTTCGGCTTTTATTATAACATCATTCTCCCCACCTTCCAACCCTCTCAATTTGGACATCTCCCCCATTCGGTGCTATCATAGCCCCTCTGTATGAAGCAACACCTGTCCCATAGGCACTCTCTGGCCGCCATAGCCCTGAGCCTGGCGGCGATTTTCATGATCATCGGCTGCGGCGCCGACGCCACGCCCGAAGCAGCAGCCCTTTTGCCAACAGCCCAAGTTGAGCTACTCGCTGCCCCAACCCTTTTACCACCGCCCCCTACGCCCAGCCCCTCGCCCACGGCTGTTCTCGCCACCCTGCCACCTGCTGCGACTGCCATCCCCGCTCTACCGGTCACGCCCACCTCAGCCCCAACCGAAGCCGTCCCCACATCAGCCAGCCGCGCCGCAGCGAGCGTTCCCGGCGTTACCGTCTCCACGACCACTGTTACCCTGCCGACCTATCCTATCTGGGATTTCCTGATCGAGCAGGTTGACCCGCTCTACAATATCCCGGTCTTTTATTTCAACCGCGCCGCCTATGAAGCCGCCGGCCCCCAGCCGGCCCCCAAAGACTACGCTGGCGTTGTTCTGGAAAACGCCTACCTGCGCCTCGTCTTCCTGCCGGAACTGGGCGGGCGGCTCTACAGCGCGGTGATCAAGGCCACCGGCCAGGAAATCTTTTACCACAACCCGGTGATCAAGCCCTCACGCTACGGGGTGCTGCAGCCTTACGAGGCCAACTGGTGGCTGGCCGCCGGCGGCATGGAGTGGGCCTATCCCACCCAGGAGCACGGCTACCGCTTTGGCGTGCCCTGGCAGTACACTACTAACCTAACCAATGAAGGCGCGACCATCACCCTGAGCGACATGGCCGAGGGCCGGGTGGGGGCCGAGGTCACAGTTACGCTGCCGCCCCACAGCGCCTACTTCACCGTTGCCCCCCGGCTGGTCAATGGAACCTCCCAACCCGCGCCGGTGCAATTTTGGAGCAACGCCGCCCTGACCCTGGGCGCCGCCTCGATGTCGCCGCAAACCCAATTCATCCTGCCCAGCGACAAAGTCATCGTCCACAGCCGGGGCGAATCAGGCTGGACGGTTCCTGGCGAGCGGCAGGAGTCAACCTGGCCCCTGGCCGGCCAAACCGACCTTAGCCTATACCGCCAGTGGGCCAACTACCTGGGCTTTTTTGTGCCCAATTTGAAGGCCCCCTTCATCGGCGCGTACAATCCAGAAACGGATGTGGGCATAGCCCGCCTGATCGAGCCGGGACAGGTTCCCGGCACTAAACTTTTTGCCTTTAGCGCCGCCTTCCCCGATAAAAGCTACACCGACGACGGCTCGCAATATTTTGAATTGTGGGGCGGGGCCAATCGCGGCTTTTGGCCGGAAGATGATGTCACCGTGCCGCCAGGCGGCGCGGTCGAGTGGCAGGAGGGGTGGTGGCCGCTGCCCGGCCTGGGGGGACTTACCTGGGCTAACGCCAACGCCGCCATCCACGTCAGCCAAAGCGGCGATGCCTACACCTTGTCGCTGCTGCCGGCGCATCCCATCACCGGCAAAATCACCATTCTGAGCGGCCAGACGCCCCTGCTCCAAGAAGCGGTCTCGGCCGCTCCCAACGCGCCCGGCCGGTGGACTTGGCCTGCCTCGCCCCCACCTACCCACCTGCAGCTTACCGCCGAGGATGGCTCGACCCTGTTAGATTACCAATTTTGTAAGGATTGTTAGCCAAAATGGAGGGTGTAGTACGTGGCGCGTAAAGATTTACCACGTACTACACCCCACGCGCCACGCTACTTATGACCGAACTATTCGAAATCGAGTGTCCCAGTTGCGGCACACCCTACCTCAGCGACGAGACGGTGTGTCCCTACTGCGGCCAGCCGCAGCCAGAATTTACAGAAAACGCCCCGGCCTACAACCAGGATTACTCCCCGCAGGAAGAATTTTATCCTGACCTGGCCGATGATGCAGAAGAGGAATTTTATCCTGATCCGGCCGAACTCCCGGATTATGCCTCGACCGGGTCCGCCCTGATCCCCTACGAAGGGGCTGTGGAAGCCTATGAGGCAGATTACGCTGCCTATGAAGATGATTATGACCTGCCGGTTCCCTACTCGCGCCTGGCTGAGGTTGAGGACGACTACCTGCACCCGGCCGGCCTTTATGACTCGCCCGACGCCTATCACCCTCCCCTGGCCGAGTTTGAGCCGGAACCTCCCCCGGTGGCGGAGACCCGGCCGGGCCGTTTTACCTGGCGGCGCACTGCCCTGGGCTGCCTGGGCACGCTGATCTGTATTGCCCTTTTTTACGGCGGGATTGGCCTGCTGGCCGCCTATCAAGGCTTGCAAGAGCAAACTTTGGCCAAGCAGGCCGAGGCGCTGGAACATTACCAGCGAGGCCAACAGCACCTGGCCAACAATGCCCTGGAACTGGCGGTGGCGGAATTTGAGCTGGCTGTCAGCCTCAATCCCGGCCTGTTGGAAGCCCGCGAAGCCCTACGCGAAGCCAAGCGCGTCGCCCAGGCCCTCCCCACCCCCACCTCTCAAACCCGGTCGGATGCGGCGGTTGAGATTCTGCTAAAAGCTGAAGAACAGATAGTCCAGCAAAACTGGGCCGACGCCGCCCAAACCTTGCTCCAGGTGCGAGACCTGGACCCGGCTTACCGACCGCAGCACGTGTCAGATTTGCTCTACCAGGCCAACTACCAATTGGGCCTGCAGCGGGTCGCCCCCGATCAAATTGAGCAGGCGGGGCAGGCATTTAACCTGGCCCTGGCCGAGCGGCCCAACGACGCGGCAGCCAGCGTCCAGCGGGCCAAAGCCGCCCTCTACCTGGAGGGCAAAACCGCCGAAGCCGGCGACTGGCAAAAAGCGGCCAAAGCTTATGAGCAGCTTTATCAAGATGACGCCGCCTACCTGGATGTCCAAGACCGGCTCAGGCAGGCTTATGAAGCGCTGGGAGATGCCCTGGTGGAGCAGGAGGAGTGGTGCCAGGCCGAAGCCCAATTCTTGCAAGCCATCGAGGTGACTGCGAATAACGCCTTACAGCTCAAGGCCGACTCCAGCCACGAGCGCTGCCAGGAGCAAACCCTGGCTCAAGCCCGCGCCAAAGAAACCCCCCAGGCCACCGCCCCGGCCGCCGCCGCTGCGGCCAGCAGTTCCGGGGCTATTACCAACACCGCCGTAGCCACCCAACCTACCCCCGCGGCTAACCAACCGGCGCCGGCCGGCGGTTCAATCTATTACTCAGCCTTTAATCCCAACGAGGCCCGGTGGGAGATTTTAGCCGTGCCGGCCGGCGGCGGCGCCCCTAAAACCGTCGTCGTCAATGCCACCATGCCGGCCGTCAGCCCGGATAATCGTTATCTGGTCTACCATTCTGAGCTGCTCGACTCGGAGGGTTTTCACCGGCTTGACCTGACGACGGGAGAGGATGCGCGCATCACCCTGGTCAAGCGCGATATTCTGCCCCGCTGGGGGCCCGACAGCAACCGTTTTGTGTTTGTGGCCCAGGAGCCGGCCACCAGGCGCTGGCAAGTTTACCTGGGCTTTGCCGACGGCAAGAGCACCCCCCTGATTCTGCGCGATGGCCGGACGCCGGATTGGTCCCCCCAGGGGAATCTCCTGGCTTATCAAGGCACAGACCCGGCGGGGAACAATCCCGGTATTTATGTCGTCCCCTTCGATGGGGGGGACGCGGTGCGGCTCACCAACCATGAGAGCGACCGGATGCCCGATTTTTCACCGGATGGTTCACAGATTGTTTATATGTCTACCAAAGGAGGCAATTGGGATATTTACACGGTCAGTGCGGCGGGCAGCGCCCCGCGCCAGCTTACCACCTCACCCGGCCAGGATGGCCTGCCGGTGTGGTCCCCCGATGGCTCACAAATTGCCTATGTCTCTGATTCCGGCGGGAGTTGGGGAATTTACGTCGTCAGCGCCGGGGGAGGTACGCCACGTAAAGTAGCGCCCTGGGATGGCGCCAAATTACCCGATTGGCTCATGGCTCAAATTTGGTGGGCCAGGTGAAACGTGGCCGATAGAGTTTGATTTTTGGGGAAACTTAGATTATACTATACCACAATTTCGGGGTGTAGCTCAGCCCGGTCAGAGCGCTTGGTTTGGGACCAAGAGGCCGACAGTTCAAATCTGTCCACCCCGACAGAGCCGCAAATAGAGTTTTTAAAGCGCGATGTGGAGCGGTCGCGCTTTTTTGCATACTAAAAGTCTATTTACAAATAAATGGGATTGGCGTACAATAAAACTTAGAGCAACCAGAGTTTTGTCTGTGTTTGGTTCTTTAAACAAACAATCTAATGCTAGCTGCCTGATGAGTACTTCCTTATGACCAGCAATAACAACCGTGCTATCCGCGTGCTCTATGTTGAGGATGACAAAACCCTACAACTTTCCCTGTCCCAGATGCTTAAAATCATGGGCTATGATGTTACATGCGCCGATAACGGCAAACAGGGAGTCGAACAGGCCGAGCTTTGGTTGCCCGATGTAATTTTGATGGACATGCGCATGCCCATCATGAACGGCGACCAGGCCATTCAAATCATTCGCAGCAAACCGGCTACCGCCAAAATCCCTATCTTTGTCTTATCGGCTTATACCGACGCCAAAACACGCGATACCTGCAAGCAGGTGGGCGCCGATAAATTTTTTACCAAACCCCCCGACGTGCGCAAAATTGACGCCAGCATCAAAGAGTTGTTCTACCAGCCAAAAGATTAACCCGTTGAACTTTTCCGGACGTTTTATCTCTGCATCCGAGAAGCTTTAAGCAATTTTACAGTTTGTTTTAAATTGAATATAATATTGATTGTCTTGCGGGCATAGCTTAGTGGTAAAGCCCTAGCCTTCCAAGCTAGTTACACGGGTTCGAGCCCCGTTGCCCGCTTTTTTTATTTTTGGGCCCTTAGCTCAGTGGTTAGAGCGGCCGGCTCATAACCGGTTGGTCGCAGGTTCGAATCCTGCAGGGCCCACAAAAAAACACTCGACGATAAATCGAGTGTTTTTTGTTGCTAAAAACCCGTTTTCTGGCAGAAAACGGGTTTTGAAATTTGATTACCCCGTATACCGATTTGTTATCGGCAGGCGGCGGTCCTTGCCAAAAGCTTTGCTGGTAATTTTGGGGCCTGGAGGAGCCTGGCGGCGTTTGTATTCGTTGCGGTCCACCATGCGAATCACCCGGCGTACCGTAGCCTCGTCAAAGCCCAGCCCAATAATCTCGGCGGCGCTGTAATCATCCTCAATATAGGCTGCTAAAATCTGGTCTAAAATGTCATACTCCGGCAAAGAGTCGGTATCCTTCTGGTTGGGGCGCAGTTCCGCCGAAGGCGCTTTGGTCAGCACATTTTCGGGGATCACCGCTCCAAGCTTCTCATTGCGATAGCGGCACAATTCATAAACCAGGGTTTTGGGGACATCTTTGATGACGGCAAAACCGCCGGCCATATCCCCATAAATGGTGGCATAGCCTACCGCCATTTCACTCTTATTGCCGGTAGTAAGCACCAGCCAGCCAAATTTGTTGCTCAACGCCATCAAAATATTGCCGCGCGTGCGGCTTTGCAGATTCTCCTCGGCCTCATTCGGCTTGGCGCCGGCAAAGGCCGGACCAAGTATTTCCAGGTAAGCCTGGTGCACCGGCTCAATAGGGATGGTTTCAACACGGATGCCAAGCCGTTCAGCCAGTTCCTGGGCGTCGCTTTTGGAATGATCGGACGAGAAGCGTGAAGGCATTGAAACCCCGATCACATTCTCCGCTCCCAGGGCATCCACCGCGACGGCCGCCACCAGCGAGCTGTCTACCCCGCCCGACAGGCCCAACGTGACCTTGCTAAAGCCATTTTTACGCACATAATCGCGGGTTCCCAGCACCAGGGCCTGGTAAACTTCCTCTACCGGCTCCAGCGGCGGGCAAAGAGGCCGGGCCGACAGGGGGCGAGCCGGGGCATAAGGCTCTAGCGGCTGAAGCGAGACCCGTTCAAAGCGGTCAGCATAAAGCTCATGCAGGCCGTCTTTGCGGCGGCGCGGATCGCGTAGGCGCTGCCGAAAGACGTTGCCGATATTGACCTCCGCCATCACCCAATCTTCCTCAAAAGATTTGGCCCTGGCCAGCACATTGCCCCGCTCGTCAATCAACAAGCTGCTGCCGTCAAACACCAGCTCATCCTGCCCGCCGACCAGGTTGCAAAAGGCCACCAGGGCCACATTATCGGCGGCGCGGGTTGCCAGCATGCGCTCCCGGCTTTTGATCTTGCCGCTCTGGTATGGCGAGGCCGAAATATTAAGCAGCAGTTCAGCCCCGGTCGCAGCCTGGGCTTCCGGCGGGCCGGCCGGATACCAGATATCTTCACACACGCTGACCCCAAAACAAACGGGCCGGCCCAGACTTCCCCTGGCCCACGAGAACAGAATCGGCGTGTCGCCCTGGGCAAAGTAACGATCTTCATCAAAAACGGCATAATTAGGCAGCAGGGATTTATGATAAATCCCTACCAACTGCCCATCGTGCAACACCGCCGCCGCATTAAACAAATCATCCTGCCGGTCTACAAAGCCGACCACGGTGGTCAGCCCGTGCGTATAGGGCAGCAAACTCTCTAAAACAGCGCGGTTGGCGGCGGCAAAACCGGGTTTGAGCAGCAAATCTTCCGGGGGATAACCGGCCAGGGTTAACTCCGGGAAGAGCACCAGGTCAACCCCGCCGGCCCTGGCTTTATCCAGGTATTCTTTTACCTTAGCGGCATTGCCAGACAGGTCACCCACCGTAGTATTAATTTGAGCTAGCGCGAGGCGCAGAGTTGTCATTAGGTCATCTCGAATTTTGGAGTGAGGGAAGCATGGAAGATGGAGGGTTGGAAGGCTGGTTATTTTTGATCCGGTCTTCCAACCCTCCCATTAACTCTGATTAGCTTTGTGAGCCAGGATGATGGCTTCGGCCACCTCTTTCATCGGTTTGCGGGTGTTCATGCTCATCTTCTGGATGCGGCGAAAGGCCTCTTGCTCATCCAGCCCCTGCACATCCATCAGAATCCCCTTGGCCCGATCAACCAATTTGCGCGTTTCCAGGGCGTACTGCAAATCTTTAACCTCTTGATGCACCTGCTGGAATTCCTTAAAACGCGACAGGGCCACCTCGATAGCCGGCAAAAGGTCGGCTTCGCGGAAGGGTTTGACCAGGTACCCGACGACTCCGGCCTCTTTGGCCCGCTCAACCAGGTCTTTTTGGCTGTAAGCGGTCAGCAATACTACCGGCGCAATCTGTTCTTCGGTTAAAACTTTAGCGGCTTCGATGCCGTCCATATCCGGCATTTTGATATCCATCAGCACCACATCGGGCTTGAGTTCACGGGCCAGATTGACGGCGCTGCGGCCATCACCCACTTCGCCCACCACCAAATAATTGAGGTTAGTGAGCATCTCTTTCAAGTCCATCCGCACGATGGACTCATCGTCTGCTATGATGACTCGTGTTCTTTCCAACCTTCTCACCTCAACAAAAGATGATCGAGCAATGAGATATTGTACTGATTACTCGATTGTTACTTTATTCTACCCGTACCTGGAGTTTGATGCAAACGCATCAACGGCGCACTTTAGCGGGCTAATTTTGTGAGTTTTGATTATCAAAACTGCCTATCAAAAAATCTTAAAACCGCAATTCTTGAGTTTGATAGAGCCGGTGTTGTTTGATGTAGACCCGGACCGGCTCGGCTACCTGGTAGCGAATGCTCAAGCCGGCCCGGACCCTGGCCCGGATTTCGGAGGAGGAAACGCCGCTGACCGGCATCTCTACCCAGTTGACCCGCCGGCCCAGGCCGGGGATAGCTTTTTCCAGCCCGGCTAAATCAGGCCGGTAGCCAGGACGATGCACCACCGCCAGGCGGCACAATTGCACCAACTGCGGGCTGTTATACCACTTGGGCAAATCTACCAGCGAGTCGCCCCCAATGATAAAAAAACATTCCTCGGCTGCCACCTCATACTTTGCCCGCACCAGCCGCACGGTGTCAAGGCTGTAATGGGGGCCGGGCCGCTCCAGGTCTATTAAACTCAATTCAAAATGGGGATTATCGGCAATAGCGGCAGCAACCATACCCTGGCGGTGTTGGGCGGCTGTTTTAGCTGCCGCCTGTTTGTGCGGTGGATCGCCGGCCGGGATAAACAACACCCGGCTCAAACCCAGCTCTTGCCAGGCCAGTTCGGCCATCAAGAGGTGGCCCAAATGAATGGGGTCAAAGGTGCCGCCCAGAATACCCAGTTTCATTTACGATTTGCGATTGACGATTTGTGATTTACGATTGATGATTGGTGATTGATAATTGGCGATTGACAATTACCAATAACCACTGGCGCCTCTGCCACTCTTCACCAGGCCCATTCCAGCTCGATATCTTCTAAAAAGACGGTATCGCCCGGCTCGACTCCGGCTTCGCGCAGGGCTGCGTGCACCCCAATTTTATCCAAAATACGATAGGCTCGCATCACGGCCTCGTCGTTATTCCAATAAGTTTGCACCGCCAGTTGTTTGATGCGCGGCCCGACCACCCGCCAACCCTCCGGTATTTTCTCAATTTTAAAGTAGTCGGCATGCTGGTCCAGGGTAAAGACCGGTACTTCCTGCTCAAAAAGCTCCTCACGCGGAAGCTGGTCAAGCTGGCCCAAAACTTTGGCCATCAAATTTGACACGCCCTGCCCCGTAGCGGCTGAGATTTGAAAGACCGGCCAGCCCAGCTCTCTGGCGCAAGCCTGCACCGCCGGCCAATGAGCCTGCGTCTCCGGCAAGTCAATTTTATTCAAAACCACTACCTGGGGTTTACCGGCCAATTTTTGGCTAAAAAGCCGCAGTTCGGCGTTAATCTGGTCAAAATCGGCCAGAGGGTTGGGCGCAGCCCCGTTGAGCAGGTGAATCAGCAGCCGGCAGCGTTCCACATGGCGCAAAAACTGAAACCCCAGGCCGGTACCCTGATGCGCCCCTTCAATCAGGCCGGGGATGTCGGCCAGCACAAAATCACGATGATCAAGCACCACCACGCCCAAATTGGGCTGGAGGGTGGTAAAGGGATAATCGGCAATTTTGGGCCGGGCGGCGCTGACCACGGACAGGAGAGTGCTTTTTCCGGCATTGGGCACGCCGATGATGCCGACATCGGCAATCAACTTCAGCTCCAGGGTAATCCACCCCTCTTCACCGGGCAAGCCGCGCTCGGCTAGCCTGGGGGTTTGATTGGTTGAGCTTTTGAAAACGGCATTGCCGCGTCCCCCTTTGCCCCCGTACGCTACGATGGCCCGCTGGCCCGGTTCGATCAGGTCTGCCAGCAGTTCACCCGTTTCAGCCTTACGCACCACCGTTCCCGGCGGCACCGGGATGAGTTCATCCTGGCCGGCGGCGCCGGTCATATTTTTGGGGCCGCCTCGCCCGCCATTTTCGGCCCAAAAGTGGCTGCGCTGTTTGAAGTGAATCAGAGTGTTGAGTTGGGGGTCAACCTCCAGGATAACATCGCCGCCTTTGCCGCCGCTGCCGCCGGCCGGCCCGCCATAAGGCACATATTTCTCGCGCCGGAAAGCGACAATCCCATCGCCGCCGGCCCCTGCTTTTACATGGATTTTAGCTTCATCAAAGAACATTGGAGTAATTTACTCGCTGAAAAAGATATATTGGATTGTACCACAAGAATGACAATTGTCAGAGTGGGAGCCGGGTCTTGCGCACCCAACGACCGTGAGCTATTTATTTTTGGGGGGTTATGATAAAATTTTACCTGGATTTTGGGATATTAGGAGAAAATAGTGAACCTGCAAACTTACACCGGCCAGATTTTGGCCGAACTGCAAACCACGCTGGCGCAGATACCCAACAAGCCGGCTAACCAACTGCTCGAAGCCGTCGCCGCCGCCGCCCGAATCTTTGTGGCCGGGGCCGGCCGGTCGGGGCTGGCGATGAAAGGCTTTGCCATGCGGTTGATGCACCTGGGCTTTCAGGTGTACGTGGCCGGAGAGACCACCACCCCCGGCATCAACAGCGGCGATTTGCTGTTGATCGGCTCCGGCTCCGGCTCGACCGGCAGCCTGGTGGCGATGGCCAACCGGGCCAGGGCCAGCGGAGCCAGGATCGGCCTCATCACTACCCAAACCAACTCACCCCTCGGCCAGGCGGCCGACATCGTGCTGGCCATTCCGGCCCCACCCCCGCAGGCCGGCCACTCCTCTAACTCGCCCTCTATTCAGCCGATGGCCTCACTATTTGAACAAAGCCTGTGGTTAACCCTGGATGCCTTGATTTTGATGCTAATGTTTGAACTTAAGGTGGATTCTGAGGTGATGTTTAGCCGGCACGCCAACTTAGAATAAATCAGCCAAATGATCTACCGCCCACTTCGCCCTGAAAACGCCAAATATTCTCAAAACAAAGTACTTTCGTCACTAGACAAAAGTACCATTTTGCTGATATTCTAAATAAAAAAAATAGCTACCTGGAGTTCAAAGATGAGCAACCCCACCCTCAGTCACCCTTTTTCGCGTCATATCAACTCATTTCAAAAATTACGTTTTTTGCTCTTTTTGCACCATCATCCTAACTTCCTGGGAACCAGCCAGGAATTAGCGGAACGCTCTTTTCTGGGCCATACCCCCGTCTTTGAGCTACTCCTGGCCGAGCTGCACAGCGCCGGGCTGATCGAGCGGGTAGGGAATCGCTACAAATTACCAGAGCAGCCTGAGGTTAACGCTTTTGTGCAATATTTGGCCCGGCTGTTTGAAGACCCGCTGGCGCGTCAACAAATGCTTGAAATTTTTAATCGCAAAACGTCGTTGGCTTCGCTGGCCCCTTACCCCGCCGATCTGCCCACCTGGGCCGGGTAAAGCCACCGGCGCGGGCCTAAATTTGTCATAAGGCAGAACCCCGTTTTCTCAAGCGGCAGAAAACGGGTTTTTTTTGGTTTAACCCATCGCTCAGACCAGGCCCAAACCAACCCTGGCAGGTTTTCATTCCTGGCAAAGTTTCCGCAGCCATTGTCAGGAGCATCCACCTATGCTACAATGACACCTGATGAGCAAACCGGCCTCCAAACCCATAACCGAGTCTGACGCGGATGAACTGCGGCGGCGCAACCACGAGTTGCTTATCCTTAACCAGATTGCCGCCGCCTTGAACCGGGAAATTGACCTGGATCAAGCCCTGCGCACCGCCCTGGCCCAGGTGGCTGAGTTCTTTAACCTGCATACCGGCTGGGCTTTTTTACTGCACGAGGAAACCGGCCAGGCTTACCTGGCAGCGGCTCAAAACCTGCCCCCGGCGCTGGCCCAGGACTCCTGCCGGTTGATGGAGGGCGGCTGCGCTTGTTTAGACGCCTACCGCCACGGCGGGCTAGATAACCGGGAGCGCGTCAGGGTGATTACCTGCAGCCGCCTGGAAGATTTGGTAGCCGGCACCGATGGCCTGCGCTATCATGCCAGCATTCCCCTGTACGCCCACCAAAAACCGCTGGGCGTTTTTAACGTCGCCAGCGCCGAGGCTCACTGGTGGGAACTTTCGGCAGCCGATTTGCGCCTGCTGCACACGGTGGGCGACCTGCTGAGCATCGCCATCGAGCGGGCGCGGCTGTTTGCCCGCAGCACCCAACTGGGCGCCATCGAGGAGCGCAACCGGCTGGCCCGCGAGATTCACGATACCCTGGCCCAGGGGTTGACCGCTGTAAGCCTCAAACTGGAAACCGCCGATGCCCTGTTAGAAGCAGAAGCTCCGCCGGAACGGGTGCGCCAGGTGATCCAACAGGCCCTTAACCTGACCCGTTCCAACCTGGAAGAAGCCCGCCGCTCGGTGCTGGATTTGCGGGCGGCGCCCCTGGAAGGGCGCACCCTGGCCGAAGCGTTAACCGCTCTGACAGAAGAGTGGACTCGTCAGCAGGGTTTACCGGCCACTTTTTCGGCGGCCGGCGGCCTACGCCCTTTGCCGGTGCGCCTGGAGGTGGGCCTGTACCGCATCGCCCAGGAAGCCTTAACCAACATCGCCCGCCATGCCCATGCCGGCCGGGTTAACCTGGAGCTTGTCGCCACCCCGGCCCACATTCGCCTCAGCATCGAGGATGATGGCCGGGGGTTTGAGGCTGACGACATCTCACCGGGCCGCTACGGGTTGGTTGGCCTCAATGAGCGGGCCAGGCTGCTGGGCGGCATTCTCCGCTTAGAAAGTTGTCCGGGAACAGGCACGCGGCTTGAAGTAACAATTCCACTGAGTTAAACGTTTCAAGAGGCGGAAATTGGATCAAATTCGTATTCTAGTAGCCGACGATCACCCCGTGGTGCGGGATGGCTTGGTTGCCATTCTCAGCACCCAACCGGATTTTGAGGTGGTGGGTGAGGCCGGCGCCGGGCCAGAGGCAGTGGAGCGAGCGCTGCAAACCCGGCCTGATGTGATGCTGTTGGACCTGGAAATGCCAGGAGCGGATGGGGTGGAAGTGCTGCGCCAATTGCAAGCCGCCCATCTGGGCGTGCGGGTTATTGTTTTTACGGCCTTTGATACGGATGAGCGCATTTTGGGAGCGGTGCAGGCCGGGGCGCAGGGTTATTTGCTCAAGGGCGCGCCGCGCCAGGAATTATTCCAGGCGGTGCGGGTGGTGCATGCCGGCGGGTCGTTATTGCAGCCGGTGATCGCTTCTAAATTGTTACGGCAGGTCAGCCAGCCCAGCCGCAGCGCCGCAGCAGCCAATGAGCTGACCCCGCGTGAGTTAGAAGTGCTGCACCTATTGGCCCTGGGACGGCTGAACAAAGAGATTGCCGCCCAACTGGTCATCAGTGAGCGCACCGTTAAATTTCACGTCAGCTCAATTATGAGCAAATTGGGGGCCGGCAACCGCACCGAAGTGGTCAGCCTGGCCGCCCAACAAGGGTTGATAGATTTATGAGTATTCCCCTCAAAAATCGCCGCGCCATTGAGCATATGCGTGACGCCGGGCAAATTGTGGCTCAGGCCTTTGCCTTGTTGGGTGAGCACATCAAACCCGGCGTGACGCTGCGCGAACTCGATCAGATGGTGGAGCGTTTCCTGGTGCGGCAAAAAGCCAGGCCCCTCTACAAAGGCTACCGGGGCAACCCGCCCAAACATCCACCCTTTCCGGGGGTCATCTGCGCCTCGATCAACGATGAGGTGTGTCACGGCATCCCCGATGGCCGCACCCTGCGTGAGGGTGATATTGTAGGGATAGACATCGGCCTCAGGTACAACGATTGGTGCGGTGATGCCTGCGTCACCTTCCCGGTGGGCCAGGTTTCTGCCCCGGCGCAGCGCCTGCTCAATATCACCCAGGAGTGCCTGCGTTTGGGTATCGCCGCCGCCCAACCCCTGAATTTTCTCAACGATATTGGGACGGCCATTCATAACTATGCCGACTCCCAGCAGGTGTCGGTGGTGCGGGAGTGGGGCGGGCATGGCCTGGGCCAAACCCTGCATGAGCCGCCTTCGGTGTCGCACGTGCGTGAAGCCCAGCGCGGCCCCCGGCTGCGGCCCGGCATGGTCTTCACCATCGAGCCGATGATTAATGCCGGGGTAGCCGAGTGGCGCTTGCTTGATGATGGCTGGACGGTTGTTACCGCTGATGGGGCGCTCTCGGCCCAATTTGAGCATACCATTGCCATTACCAACCATGGGCCGGAGATTTTGACCAAACTGTAATTATCAGGTGACTGGCACTTTTCTCCTCTGGCAGGAGGATGGAGAACGGCAAAATTTAGGATTGACCAAGTACCAGTCACCTTAAACTAAAATTTATTCCTTGTCCGAGGGAAGCTTGTGACTCAATTGACACGCCAGCAAATTGAAGCTCATCTCAAAGTTATGGGTTATATCAGTTTGCAAGAGTATGACCTGCAGGGCATAGACCTGAGTGAAGCCGACCTGCGCGGGGCCAATTTAAGCGGCACCAACCTGAGCCGGGCCAACCTCAACAGAGCGGCCCTGGTAGATGCTTTTTTGTTGGATGTCAATTTGACCGGGGCCAATCTGACCGGGGCTGACCTGACCGAAGCCGACCTGAGCGGCACGGCCAACCTGAGCCAGGCCGACCTGCGCAGCGCCCTGCTGGAGCGGGCCAATTTAGAAGGCGCCAATTTGACCGAAACACAATTGGCCGGCGTCAACCTGAGCCACGCCAATCTTACCAAAACCGATTTGAGCCGCGCTAATTTAAGCAGTACCAACCTGCTGGCCGCCGCCAATCTCACCCAGGCCAGGCTCATTGAAGCCCGGCTCAACGCCGCCGGCCTTAAAGGCGCCTCCTTACGGGGAGCAGACCTGAGCCACGCCCAGCTCTGCCAGGCCGACCTGCGGGGAGCCGATATGCGCGGCGTGATTCTGCGGGGCGCGGATTTGAGCCGAGCAGATTTGAGTGGGGCCGATTTGGGCCGGGCCGATTTGCAAGAAGCCAACCTGTGCGGGGC
>CAZDMM010000027.1:0-21157 GCA_964505845.1 uncultured Caldilineaceae bacterium | reverse complement strand
CTTAGCCTGAGCGTTTCAGGCTTGTTTTATAATTTGATTCAAAGTAGTGTCTCAGGTAACTCCTCCTTTCATCAAACAAACGCCACAATCTCACCGTCTGGCTTTACCCAGGCCCGGCCCATGCGCAGGGTGTTATAGGCGCAGCCGACTTCGCCCCGGGGATTCATCAAGATAATCCCGCCCCGGCCGTTGACCCGTTGGGCCAGGTAGCGGATGATAGCCTCGGCCGCCGGCTGCGGGGCTAACCCGCCGGCCATCAAATCACAGGCCGATTTGCTGATGACAATTTTCATCAGGTCTTCACCCCGGCCGGTAGCCGAGGCGGCCCCCAGCGCGTTGTCCGCATAGGCGCCGCTGCCGATGATGGGGCTGTCGCCCACCCGCCCCGGCAGCTTTTGGCGCATCCCACCGGTTGAGGTGGCCGCCGCCAGATGTCCTTGCGCGTCCAGGGCCAGCGCCCCCACCGTGTCTTGCAGCGGCAGGCCAGGCGGGGTCAGCAGCCAGTCGGTGCTTTCTACCCGCAGCGCCTCCACCGGAGTCACGGGGATACCCACCGAGCGGGCAAAGGCTTCTGCCCCGGCCCCCACCAGCAGGGTGTGGGGCGTGCGTTCCATCACCAGGCGGGCCACGCTGACCGGGTTAGCCACCCGCTGGATGGCCGCCACCGCCCCATTGTTGAGCGTAGCGCCGTCCATGATGATGGCATCCATCTCAATTTCACCGGCCTGGTTGGGAAAAGAGCCGCGCCCGGCGTCGAAGGTGGGGTTATCTTCCATGGCCCGCACCGCCGCCTCCACCGCATCCAGGGCCGACCCCTGCCTTTGCAGCACCGCCCAGCCCACCTGGGCGGCCTCGATGACGCCGCGCCGGAACGGCTCTACCTGGGCGGCGCTGATATCATCGCCCGCCCCGCTGTGAACAATCAACGAAATCGGCCCCATCGCTTGACCGTTACCACCCGGCCACGGCGCACACCAGTTCCGGGGCCAGCCAGAACGGCGGCAGGTAGGCGGCCCCATCCGACAGCGGCAGAATCTCTTCCGCCAAGCGCAGGCCCAGGGACTCAATCATCAAGCGGCGGCGGCTTTGGATGCGCTGCCACATGGCCGGAAATCTGGCCTGGAGGTCGGCCCGCAACGCCGCATCGGCGATGGCTACGGTATCCTCACAATTGAGCAGATAGCCCGGCGGCAGCGGGGTGGGGATGATGTCAACCTGAAAAACCATGCCGGAGGCAATCCGCTCGTCGCTGTCCGGGCGGATGGGGCTGTGCAGCCACTCGTCCAGCGAGGTCAGGTGGCCGGGGTTGAGGGCAGAGCGCAGGCTCGAATCGGCCAGGGCTGCACTCACCGCGCTAAAGATGTCGCCGCCCCTGGCCCCGATGGACATGCAGTGATACCAGGTGGCGATAGCCCCGTAGTAGGGCGTCACAACGCTGTCCCAAAAAACCAGGTCAACTTCGCCCCGCAGCAGGCCGGCCCGGCAGCACAGGCTGCCCCAATAGCCCAGGGCGGTTGACACACCGTCGCCATACTCCAGGCGGCGCGACCCGGCGCTGCGCAGCCCCACCACTTCACCCTTGCCAGAAGCCATGATGGGGTGCATGGAAAAGGGCGCGCCGGCATAATTGATCCGGTTGATAACTTCGGCTTCACTCAAGCCCGGACGGGCCTGGCGCAGCACCCTGAAAACAGCCGCCGCCGTGGTTCGGGCTGCCCACTCAAAAGCCGCTATCTGGTCGGCGGTATTCAGCGCCCGCAGCCCTTTTTCCGGGTGAAGCAGCGCGGCGGTCACGTCCAGCACGCTCCCGGATTGGCCGACCAGGCGGCGCAGCGTCTCCACGATAAAAGCCGGCACAAAGGCAGGCCGGCCGGGGTCGTCGCTTTCGTAAGGCTCCAGGTATTTCCAACCCACCACCCCGATGCGCTCGCCGGCTTTGATTCCGGCCTCTTGCAGCACCTCCAGCAGCCGGGGGGCGGTATCTCGCTGCTGTCCGGGCAGGCTGAAGGTCTGGCACAACAACACCTGCACCGCTACCGGCACGATCGGGGTGTAGCCCAGCCCTTCGTTGCCAACCAGCAGGTAGCGTTGTTCAGCCGGCCCCAGCAGCAAAAGTCCTTCCTCAAAGCGGGGGTCATAATTGACCAGGAAGGCCAGGTTGGCAAAATGTTCCCGGTCGCCATACACCACCACCCAATCACAGCCGGCGCTGTGGTACAGGCTGTGCAAACGCCGTTCATATTCAGCCTTTGGGATGGCGGGGATATCCTCTGGAAATTCAAACGCCGGGGCAGGCGTCTGGCGCAGCTCAATTTTCATAACAAATCCTTTCCTTTTGACTATTTGGGCGCACGCACCGCCCGGTAAGCAAACTCATAGCGGTCGCTGCGGTAATGGATAACGACATACTCCACCGGTGTGTCATCATCCAGATACGCCACCCCTTCAACCAGCAGCAAGGGGAAACCCGGCCCCACCTGGAGCAGTTCCGCCTGGGCTTCGTCGGCGCTGGCCGCTTTTAAGGTCCGGTCGGCATAACCAATTTTTAAGTGGAATTTATTCTCGATAGTCTTAAATAGAGAACCGGAGACCAGGGTGGCTTCTGCCAACTCTGGCAGGAGCTGGCAGGGCAAATAGGCGGTGCTGATAGCCATAGGTTCGCCATCGGCCAGGCGCAACCGCTTGATCTCATAAGTTTCGCCGGTTAAGGATAACGCCAGGCTTTGGGCTACCTGAGAGGGGGGAATCTGCCGGGTAAACCCCAAGAGGCGCGTTTCGGCCTTGAGGCCGCGCCGGCGCATGTCTTCGGTAAAGCTGACCAGCCGCTGCAGGTCATAACGCATGTGCTTGGGTGCAACAAAGGTTCCTTTGCCATGCACCCGGTAAACCAGGCCCTCTTTGATCAAAGACTCAATCGCCAGGCGGACGGTATTCCGGCTCACTTTGTACCGGGCCACCAGTTCATTTTCAGAGGGGATCTGGTCTCCGGTTGCCAAATTGCCGTCAATCAAAAGGCGCAGTTTGTCCCTTAACTGATAATAAAGCGGAACATAGCTCCGGTGATCAAGTGGGTTGCTGGGAGACATACGGCTCCTTCCGGGCCTAAGGAACACCCAAACTGTTTGGGTTGTACCAACAAGTGGGCCTTATCATAATAGCGATGGGGGTATCTGTCAATTTACACCGAAAATGACCAAAATTTGTGAAATCTGTAGGGGTGAGGATTTGGACAACCTGCCCGGAAGCTCAAGGCGATCAGGGTTACATCACCCTCAAATAACTTCCGGGAAGGTGCAACATGCGGTGCGGCCGGTTACGCCTCTTCAACCAGCGCGGCCAACCCCTTGAGATCGGCCACGGCCACCCACTGCCGGCCGGTGCGGATGAGGCCCTCTTTTTGGAATTGGCTCATCACCCGGCTGGCCGTCTCGATGGTAGTGCCGGTCATCTCCGCCAAATCTTGACGCGATAGGGGCATCTGGATGAGCAGCCCCTCCGGCTGAGGTTGGCCCAGCTTCTCGGCCAGCTTGAGCAGGGCCGCAGCCAGCCGGTACTCCACCGGGTGGGCGCTGAGCTGGCGCACTCGCTCCTGGGCGGCGTGCAAACGCTGGCTGACAATGCTCAACACGCTTAAGGTTACAGCCGGATAACGCTGCAGAATAGTCTGAAAATCGGCGGCCGCCACCGTCAGGATACAGCACATGGTTTGGGCCAGGGCGGTATCGGGGTAAGCGTCAGCGCCCAGCACCGGGAGGTTGCCAAAGAACTCACCCGGCGTCAAAATGTCGAGCAGCACGTCCTGCCCGCTGAAGGCATGTTGGAGCAATTTCACCTTGCCCACCGCCACCACGAACAGCCGGGTGGCCCGGTCGCCGGCGTAATAAATGGGCTGCCCCGGTTCGTAGCCGTGCTCGTGAAACAATTGGTTGATCTCGGCCACCGCCTCGGGGGGCAGGCCGGCAAAGAAGGGCACCCGGCTCAGGATGTCCAACCGGGCGTGGATGGTGCACATGTGCGGCTCGATCTCTTCCGGCTTTAAAGGGGTACTGCGGCGGAGGGTCATAAGAGTTGTTTTTTTACCTTTCTTACCTGTATATTATACCCTCGCCGGGCCTTTTTGCCACAGCTTACGGGTAAACTGGGAGACTATCCCGGCTTGCACCGGCGTCAAAAACCATTCGGGTCTGTCCAGAATTTTAGGAAGCTCGGCCTGGATAGCCGCCGGATATGGCTATCCGGCGAGAGCAAACTCGCCTAAAATTTCGGACGCACCCAAACCATTCAAGTTTCTTTGACACCCCACAGAAGCGTGTTATATTTGAATGGCCTCTTCAAAATTAAAGGAGATTATTATGGCTGACTTTAGCTATTTAAAAGGAATTTACAATATCACCCCCACCCCTTTTCATCCGGACGGCAGCCTCGATGAGGCCAGCCTGGTTAGTTTGACCCACTTCACCATTGCCAAAAAGGTCAACGGCATGACCATCCTGGGTGTGCTGGGGGAAGCGGGCAAGGTGTCCGACGCCGAGCGGGAGCGGATTATGGCCACCGTGCTGCAGGCGGCGGATGGGCGGATTCCCATCTGTGTGGGGACCAGCCACGCCGCCACCGACTGCTGCGTGGCTTACAGCAAGCAGGCTCAGGCTATGGGCGCCAGGGCGGTCATGGTCGCTCCGCCCAAACTGGCCCGGCCCAACGACGCGGCCTTGCGGCGGCATTACCTGGCCGTGGCCGAGGCCATAGATATTCCGGTAGTGGTGCAAGACCACCCGGCCAGCAGCGGCGTATTCATGAGCGTCGAGTTCATCGCTGCCCTGGCCGAAGAATCGCCCCAATGTCGTTTTCTGAAATTAGAAGATGAGCCGTCGCCCCCCAAAGTGAGCAAAGTCCTGGAAGCCAATCCCGCCGTCCAGGTTTTTGGCGGGTTGGGCGGTATGATGTTTTTGGAGGAGCTGCGTCACGGGGCAGTGGGCACCATGACCGGCTTTGGCTTCCCGGAGATACTGGTGGAGATTTATCAAAAGTATACGGCCGGTGATGTGGATGGGGCAACCCAGGTTTTCTATCGCTACTGCCCCTTGATTCGCTTTGAGAACCAGGCTTTGATCAACCTGGCGTTGCGGAAACATATCTACCACCGGCGGGGAGCCATCGCCTCGCCGCGGGTGCGCGCCCCCTTCATGCCGTTGGATGAGGGGACGCTGGCCGACTTAAACGACCTGTTGACCCGCCTGGAACTTTAAAACTGCCTCAGGCCGCCGCCTCTGGGCAAACGCCAGCCATTTTTACCTAAATTCTGGACGCCAACAGCATCGCTCTAAAGCCACCCATGGCTTCAATAATCAAAATAGCAATGGCTAAACCCATGATTCCCGGCGCAATCAACGCCTGCCAGGTGCAGGCGGTTCCCTCCTGACGAGTCAACAGCAGCACCAGCATCGTCCCGACCAGGCCGAGCATCCATAACACCCCCAGCGTGCTCAGCAAGGCCAGGGGATAGAGCAGCCAGGGCTGCTCCCACAGCACCACAAGAATAATACCGCCGACTCCAACCAGCAACAGCAGCAGCTCCTTAAAGTTTTTGATTGCCGCCTCCGTTTTAACCCGGCTGGGATGCCAGAAGCCGCCGTTCATAATCGGAAAAACCAGCGCGCTCATGGTCAGGCCGTGCAGCGCGCCGGTGGTCAGGCGCAGCCAGTTTTGCGGTTCGTACAGTTGAGGCAGGCCGGGAAAGAACGAAAGATAGGAGTTGACCCCATCAATCCCCATCAGGGCCGTAAAAGCCAGCAAAATGACCAGGATCGCCTTCGGCGGCAGCTCAACCGGGTAGCTGCGCCGCATCAAGGCCATGCCCAGCATGCCAAACAGCGCCGCCAGATAGATGCCGGTACACCGGGCGCACAAGGGCAGCCGCTCTCCCCCCAGGTGAAAGGAGCGGGCCGGAATTTGATGGCAAACGGCGTAGCCAATGGCCTGCGTTTTATCCAGCAGCGTCACCGGCGGTGAAAAAAGAAAAACAGCCAAAACCAGGGCCGACGCGGCCAGCATCAACCACTGCTTTTTGGTAAAACCCGGTGAGGTGGGGTCAGAGTTGAGTTTTGGATTCATCGCAACCTTTTAAAGTAAAAGGGCTTGAATTTATGGCGGAAATAGGATAAAATGTAGCCAAGATATGTGAATTATATCACAAAAAATCCGGGCCAATAAATCAGCCGGTCCGGCTTTTCCCTGTAGGGCTAATCTACCCGTCCCAAAGGAGCGACGTATGCAAGAAATCAAATTGATACTGATTGCCGGCCGCAGCTTAAAGCAAGGAACCGGCATGAATCTGGGCAAAGAGTCGGAGGAGTACCGCCAGGCCGTGGCCACCCTGGAGCTGAACCGCCAGGATATGGCCCGCCTGGGGCTGCAAGAGGGCCAGGCGGTCAGGCTCAAGACCGAGTACGGCGAGGCTACCGCCCAGGGCCAGGGGGCCGACCTGCCGGAAGGGCTGGCCTTTATTGCCTACGGGCCGGTCTCCAGCCAATTGATGGGCGAAGAAACCCACGCTTCGGGCATGCCCAATTCCAAAGGTTTTGAAGTGGAGGTGACCCGTGTTGGCTGAACCTGTCCTGGCTAAAAAAGTTGAGGTGGATCACGTTGTCTGCGCCTTTTGCGGCTGCGTCTGCGATGACCTGACCGTGACCATCGAGAATGGGCACATCACCGGAACCAAGCACGCCTGCGCCCTGGGGCGGGCCTGGCTGCTGGGCCACAGCGCCGCGTCGGAGCGGCCGGCCGCGTTGATCGCGGGGCAGCCGGCCTCACTGGACGACGCGGTGGAGGCCGCCGCCCAGATTCTGGTCAAAGCCCGCTACCCGCTGATTTACGGCCTGAGCAGCACCTACTGCGAGGCCCAACGTCAGGCCGTGGCCCTGGCCGACGTGCTCAACGCCACCATTGATTGCTGCACCTCGGTCTGCCACGGGCCGTCGGGTATGGCCCTGCAAAACGTGGGCGAACCGACCTGCTCCCTGGGCGAGGTCAAGAACCGGGCCGACCTGCTGATCTACTGGGGTTCCAACCCGGCCGAGTCCCACCCCCGTCACTTTACCCGCTATACCACCACGCCCAAAGGCTTATTTACCCCCAAAGGCCGCAAAGGGCGCACGGTCATCCTGGTGGATGTGCGGCCCACCCCCAGCGAGCGGGTGGCCGATATTTTCCTGCAGATCAAGCCCGGCAAGGATTTTGAATGTTTGTGGGCTTTGCGGGCTTTGATTCGCGGCAAAAAGGTGCGGGAAGAAGCCGTGGCCGAAACCGGGCTGACCCTGGCCCAGCTTCAAGACCTGGCCGAGCGGCTGAAATCGTGCCGCTTTGGGGTCATCTTTGTTGGCCAGGGGCTAACCCAGAGCCGGGGCAAGCATTGGAACACCGCCGCCGTCTTTACCCTGGTGCGCGACCTGTACGCCTACACCAAGTGCGCCGTTATCCCCATGCGCGGGCACGGCAATGTGACCGGCATTGACAGCGTGCTGGCCTGGCAAACCGGCTTTCCCTTTGGGGTCAATTTCAGCCGGGGCTATCCCCGCTTCAATCCCGGCGAGTTCACCGTGGTGGATTTGCTGACCCGTGATGAGGCCGACGCCCTGCTGGTGGTGGCTTCTGACCCGGCGGCGGCCTTACCCCGCCGGGCCGTGGCCCGCCTGAAGCAGATCCCCACCATTGTGCTGGACACGCGAGAAAGCGAAACGGCCAAACTCGCTGCGGTCTGTTTTACCACCGCCACCGCCGGCATCAGCGTTGAGGGAACCATCTACCGCATGGATCAAATTCCGCTGCGCCTGCGCCAATTCTTACCCTCCCCGTACCCCACCGATGAAGAGATATTGAATCGCCTGGTGGAACGGGTCACCCAATTAAAAACAGCCGTCTGAAAAGCGGCCGGCCCGCTTTCAAGGAGAAAATGATGCTCAAGATTATCAACGGCGAAGTCTACGATCCCCTGCACGGCATTAATGGCGAAGTGCGGGATATTTATGTGTCCAACGGCAAAATCGTGGCCCAGGCCCCGGAGGGGGCTGCGGTGCTCGATGCGGCCGGAATGGTGGTGATGCCGGGCGGCGTGGAACTGCACGCCCACGTAGCCGGCCCCAAGGTAAACACGGGCCGCAAAATGCGCCCGGAAGACCACCGCCAGATTGTCATTCCCCGCACCCCGATTACCCGCTCCGGGACGGGCCACACCGTGCCCTCCACCTTTGCCACCGGCTATCACTTTGCCCAGTTGGGGTACACCACGGTGATGGAAGCCGCCGGCCCGCCCCTGGCCGCCCGGCACGTCCACGAAGAGTTAAACGATATCCCCATCCTCGACAAAGCCTTTTTTGTGATGATGGGCAACAACTACTTTGTGATGAAATTTATCCACGAGGGCGAGTTTGGCAAGCTCAAAGATTATGTGGCCTGGCTGCTGGAGTCAACCGGCGGCTACGTGATGAAGGTGATCAACCCGGCCGGGGTGGATCGCTGGAAGTGGGGCAAAAACGTCCACAGCCTGAACGACCCGGCCGATACCTTCCCCGTAACCCCGGCCCAAATCCTGCTCAACCTGGCCCGGGTGCAGCAAGAGCTGGGCGTGCCCCACCCCATCCACGTCCACTGCAACAACCTGGGCAACCCCGGCAACGCCGAAACCACCCTGCAAACCATGCAACTGATGGGCGACCTGCCCATCCACATCACCCACATTCAGTTCAACGGTTTTGGCCCGAGCAGCAAGGGCGAGTTCCGCTCCGGGGCCATCGAGTTGGCCGCCTACGTCAACGAGCATCCGAATATCACCGTAGACATGGGCCAGATTGTCTTTGGCCCGGCCACCACCATGACCGCCGACGGGCCGTGGCAGTACCGGCTGCACCAGTTGACCGGCAACAAGTGGGTCAACGTGGATTTGGAGATGGAAGGCGGCTCCGGCATTGTGCCCTACGTTTACAGCCAGAAGAACCCGGTCAACGCCGTGCAGTGGACGATTGGCCTGGAGTTTGCCCTGCTGGTGGAGGACCCCTGGCGGGTGTACTTGACCACCGACCACCCCAACGGCGGGCCGTTCCACGCCTACCCGGACATCATCAAGCTCTTGATGAGCCGCGATTACCGGGCCGAGATACTCTCCGGGCTGCACCCGCGGGCGCAAACCCACAGCGGCCTCAAGGAACTGGACCGGGAGTACAGCCTGTACGAAATTGCCATCATCACCCGGGCCGGGCCGGCCAAAATATTGGGGCTGCGACACAAGGGCCACCTAGGGCCGGGGGCCGACGCCGATATTGCCATCTACCCCAAGCTGAAGGATCCCAAAGAGATGCTGTCGCACCCCCGCTACGTTTTCAAAGATGGGGAGCTGGTGGTGCAGGAGGGCTGCATCGTCAAGGATAGGCCGGGCCGGACCTTCTACGTTACGCCCGGTTATGACCGGCACATTGTGGAAAGCATCCGCGAAGATTTTGAGCAGTATTACACCGTTTGCCTGGAGAATTACCCGGTGCAGTTAGAGCACTACCTGCCCCGGCGAGAGCTGGTGCCGTGCGGGGCCGGTTAACCTTTATCACAACCCGCTCCACCACGGCCAGCAGAGGCGATTCCGCCCAATGTAAAGTCATAAAAAAAGCCCGGTCAAAGAGACCGGGCTTTTGGTCTATTCTTTTGAGCCGTAATCTAATTTGTAATATTTCTTTGGTAAGGTGTATTCAAAGCTAAAACTGGCTGCGCTCAAATTTTCCAATCAATGGCTTCAAACCAGATTCAAACTTGACCATGCTACAATTAAGATGAGGAAGATTGGAGGGAGAACCAGTCATCAAGAAGCCACGGCAAAGGCAGGCCACTCATGGCGGATTACACCGAAATTGAAGGAGCGTTGAAAGAGTTACTGCAAAATATTGAACTTGTACCCGGAACACTTCCCCCTGTTTATACCTGTGATGGCTTTGTGATCAGCATTGACGGTCGCGGGCGCATCAAAATTATCGGCTCTGCCACCAGCCAGGCCAGTTCAAGCCAACCCACCCCCCGGCCCAAACGCCAAACCGGCTGGCTTGGCCAGCCGCCCACCACTCCCCAACCGGAACAACCCGAAAAAGAAAGCTGGCTCAGACGCTGGTCAGTACGTTATGGGCGAGCCGTGAAATTGGTTACCGCCTGGGCCAGCCTGGGGTTCTTGCTGCTCCATCATTATTGATCCCCGGCAGATCCAATTCTTACCTGTAGCAGACGCATCCCTACCCGCACTTCCCGCAGGACGCCGGGACGGTGTGTGGCCACCAGGGGCCTTGCTTTGCGCGCCTTTGCGCAGCACATTCTTTTTTGTGGCGGGCTCTGGGGCAGGTATGCGCCTGTGGACGGCATAAGAATGCTGCCCTGCGGTAAGAATATCTCAACCTATGAGGCCAGCCTGCGGCGGCTGGCCTTTTTCTTTCCTCGCCTTCAAAACCCCTTTGACAAATGTTCAGCTTAGATTTATAGTTAGAGCCTTCCACCCCTAACCCGGCAAGGAGCAGCTATGCAGTTAAGCGATAAACCTCGGCCCAGCCCCAACGCGGCCCATCAAGCCGTAGGCGAGGAGGCTATTCTCATCAACCTGAACACCGGCTCGTACTATTCGCTCAACGATACCGGCGCACGCTTTTGGGAGCTGCTGGATGGGCAGCGCACCATCGCCGAGTGCGCCCGCCTCATTGCCGGCGAGTATGAGGTGGAAGCCAGCCTGGTCGAGGCTGATTTATTGGAATTAGCCGCCGAGTTTAAGCACGAAGGGTTGATCCTTGTTTGAACGCCTGGCCAGAGGAATCCGGCACAGCTTCACCGTTTTGGCGGCTTTACCCTCAGCGCCCCGCCGAAGCCTGTTAGGCCAGATGATTGGCTTAAGCCGCCGCCTGCCCCGGCAGTTTGACCGGCCGCTGCCGGTCATGCTGGCCTGTCTGACTCCGGGCGAATCGGCGAATGAGGGAGTTTCACCTTTGTCGTCCCGGCTACCGGCAGATGCTCCTTTAACCACCGACCAAATCCGCCATTTAGCCGACGCGGTGGCGGCCTGGCATGTGACCTCACCCCTGGGTATTTGCCTACGGCGCTCTTTGCTGCGCTATCATTTTTTACGGCAAGCCGGCCTGCCGGTGCAAATTGTCTTTGGCGCTCGATTGAAAAGCCATCAAGAAGGCGGCGGCATCGGCGGCCACGCCTGGTTAACCCTCAACGGCGCGCCCTACCATGAGCAACCCCAGGATTACGCCGGTTTTGCCCCTATGTTTGTCTACCCCACCGAAGATAACACATCAGGGGCAGCACCCGAAACCGGCAATCCGCCGCAGGGGCGTCAATCGCAAATCGCAAATCGTAAATTGTAAATTGAGATGTGTGGCCTGACCGGTATCTACACCCTGACGGATCAGCCCGTCGCCTCAACCGAAATCGCCGCCCAAATTGCCGCCTTGGTGCATCGTGGGCCAAATGAGGGGGCGGTCTTTGTTTCGACTGCCGGCCGGTGCGGCCTGGGCATCCGCCGCCTGAGCATTATTGACGTGGCCGGCGGTCAGCAGCCCATCTGCAATGAGGACGGCCGCCTGCACCTGGTCTACAATGGAGAAATCTACAATCACCGGCTGCTGCGGGCCGAACTGGAGCGGCTGGGGCACCATCCCCACAGCCACAGCGACGCCGAGGTGATTGTGCATGGCTGCGAAGCCTGGGGGCCGGAGGGTGTGCTAACCCGTTTGCGCGGGATGTTTGCCTTTGCCCTGTGGGACGAGGCCCGGCAGCGCCTTTTTATAGCCCGCGACCGCTTTGGCATCAAACCTCTTTACTACGCCCAATGGGCCGGCCGGCTCTACTTTGCCTCAGAAATTAAAGCCATCCTGGCCCAGCCCGGCTTTCCCCGCCAGGTCAACCTGCCGGCTCTGCAAGCCATGCTCACCCTGGGCTTTGCGCCCGGCCCGGAGACCATGTTCCAGGATATTTACAAACTGCCGCCGGCCCATTTCCTCATCATTCAAAATGGCAGCCTTCAAATAAAACGGTATTGGCAACTCACCTATCAAGAAAACCGGCGTATCTCTGAAAAAGAGGCCGCCGAGCAATTTTTGGCCCTGCTGCAAGAGTCGGTGCAGAGCCATCTGATGAGCGAGGCGCCGCTGGGGGCGCTACTTTCGGGTGGATTAGACTCAGGGGCGTTGGTAGCCCTCATTCAGTTGGGCTTGAAAGATACCTTCAACGTTGAACGTTCCGTCATCGGGCATAAGCTGCGCACCGTGTCCATTGGCTTTGAGCAAAAGGAGTACGACGAAGCCCCGCTGGCCCTGGGTCTGGCCCAAAGCCTGGGAACGGAGCATCACTCCATCACTTTTACCGCCGCCGATTTTGACGCTTATCCCCAGGTGATGGAGCACCTGGAAGAACCACAGGCTTCGGCCACCGCCCTGCCGATTTTTAAACTCTACCGGGCCTGTCGAGAAGCAGGGTTGACCGTAGTGCTCACCGGCGAAGGGGCCGATGAGCTGTTGGGCGGCTATCACTGGCACCGGGGCGATGCCCTGGTACGTTTACTCTTGCCCTGGCCGGAACGGCTGCGGCGCTGGGTAGCCGCCTCGCCCTTCCCCATGTCGGCTGCCGCCCGGCGGGTGCTGGCGCGGGGGGCCGGCGATGTGCCCACGCGCTACCGAGATTGGCTAGAAATTGGGACCGGCGGCGATCGCTCCGGCTTACTCTCCCCAGAGGTTCAACATGCCTTGAACGGGTTAAAAGAACCCGGTCTACCCAGGCAGTGGGCCGATATTTTAGCCGGGTATGAGGCTGAAGCCCCGCTGCACCAGGCCCTGTGGCTAGAGGCCCAAACCCGCATGGTAGATTTTATTAATTTTGAGGTTGACAAGATGAGCATGGCCAGCTCCATCGAGGCCCGCGTACCCTACCTGGATCACACCCTCTGGGAATTCTGCGCTACCCTGCCGGCCCGCTACAAGCTCAAAGGCAAGGTGGAGAAATATTTACTGCGCCGGGCCACCCAACAGATTTTACCGCAAGCAACCCGTCTGCGCCGCAAAAAGGGCCTGGCCTCGCCCTACGCCCACTGGCTCAGAGCGGCGCGGCTGCCGGAGTGGGCCGAGCAGGCGCTGTCGCCGGCCGCCTTGCGGCAGGTGGGCCTGTTTGAGCCAGGCGTAGCGGCAGCCTTGCGGCAAGCCCACCAGGCGGGCCAACCCCACCTCGGCGGCCTGGTCATGGCCGTCTTAAGTACCCAGGTTTGGCATCAAAGGTTTATCAACGGGTAAAGAGAAGCGGCATCTTGGCGATTTGCCAAGATATTAATTATGTATATAATGGCCGCGTTCACAGGCATCACATCTCAAAATCATCCCATACCCACGCGCTTTGGATAGGTTTTTCCTCTCAATGATCCGTTGGGCCTCTTTTTCCCCAGCCCAACAACTATCAAAGCGCCCTCTCCGCTTTGTCTAATGCTGCTAAATCAATTTTTATTGAAGGAGAGGGTTTATGGTCGCAAGGATTTTTTCCTGGCTGGCCGGTTTGACCTTGGTTTTGGTCTTTTTGGTTGCCGTCAGCCCCGACCTCTTTCGAGGGTATGTTTTTAGCACAGACCAACGCAGCAGCGGCCAGCGAGTCTATGAAACCTACTGCATTGGCTGCCACGGCAAAGGCGGGTATGGCAACGGTGAAGCCGCCGCTTTTCTTAACCCCCAACCCAGAAATTTTGTAAACGGCCAGTATAAATTTTTCCACTTTGGAGAACCCCCACCCTTCCCCTCGGATGCCAGCTTAAAACAGACCATCCGTAACGGCGTCAGCGGGGCGGCGATGCCGGCTTTTCCCTTATTGAGCGATCAGGAAACCAACGATGTGATTGCTTACATCAAGAGTTTGCGCGAGGGTGGATGGGTTGAGCCGCAACCCATTCAAGCGGCCGCCGGTCTTACCCCCATTCAGGGCGCTACCTTTGAAGAAATCTTTGCCAATGCCGGCTGCAATGGCTGCCACCAGCTTGATAAGGTGGGGGCCGTGGGCGGCGTCGGCCCTAATCTGAACCAGGTAGGCGGCCGGCTCAGTGTAGACCAGATTAAAGAATCCATTTCTAACCCCAATGCCGTCATTGCCGCCGAGTGCCCGGCCGGCCCGTGCCCCTCCGGCGTAATGCCCCAAAACTTTGCCCAACGTTTGACGCCGGAGCAAATTGACACGGTAGCCACATACTTGTCAGAACAAAAGTAGAAAGAGGAGCAAAAGATGACTGTCGCGCTAAAAAGACAACCGCAGCCCTTGATCAACTTAAAGCTTGTCAAGGCCCACATCATTGCAGGGATGGCATTTGTAATTATAGGCATGTTAATGGGGATTTTTTACGCCCTGCAGCTCAATAATGCCTATCCCTTCCCCGGCATCGAGTTTCTTTCGCCCGGTAAGGTTCGCCTGATCCATACCAGCGGGGTGGCCTATGGTTTTATCGTCAACGTGTTTTTGGGGGCGCTATATTGGGTGGTGCCCCGTTTAACTCAGCGCCGGGTGTTGAGCGATTTGCTGGGCTGGCTCATCTTTTGGGTTTATCTGTTCATCGTTTTGTGGACGGTGGTAGGCTATATGGCCGGATATGCCCAGGCGGTGGAGTGGGGTGAAACTCCAGGCGCTTTTGCCGCCAACGGCTCCTGGCTCTTCCCCGTTGATGAACTGGTCATGGTCGGCTTAACCTTGATCGCCATCCAATTCCTCACCCCCATTTTCCAATTTGGCAGCAAACAGCCCATGTATGTCAGCCTGTGGTACTTTTCGGTGGCCTTTATCTGGACCATCTTAACCTACGCTATGGGCAACTACCTGCCGGAGTTCATTCCCGGCGCGGGTGGGGCCACCTTTGTAGGGCTGTTCATCCACGATTTGGTGGGCTTGCTGGTGACGCCGTTAGGCTGGGGGATGATGTACTACTTTGTCCCATCTCTGCTGAAAAAGCCCATCTGGAGCCATGCCGTCTCGCTGTTGGGCTTTTGGGGGCTGGCTTTCTTCTACCCGCTGCAAGGAGTGCATCACTTTATCTACAGCACCATCCCCATGTTTGCCCAATTTGGGGCGGTGGTTTCAACCGTAGCCATCGAGGTGATGGTCGTGACGGTCTTCATCAACTTCTTTATGACCCTGCGCGGCCGGGAAATTGCGCCTGTTACCAATATGCCTATCCGCTGGTTTTACACCGGCATGGTTTTTTATGTGATTACCTGTATCCAATGCGCGGTTCACGTGCAGTTCTGGGCGCAGGAGTTTGTCCACTTTAGCGATTGGGTGGTAGGCCATGCACACCTGATTATGTTTGGCACCTTTGGCTTCTGGCTCTTTGGCATCATCACCGACTTGTGGCCGCGCGTTTTGGGCCGCCGCACCTGGTGGTCCACCGACCTGCACGAGGCCGTTTTCTGGATGTGCACCATCGGCCTGGCCTCGATGTTCGTCGGGTTGACTTCGGCCGGCCTGGTGGAAGGCTACCTGTGGAAAGGTTTGGCCCCCTGGGAAGTGATGCTGCAATCGGTGCGGCTCATCTGGCTCTTCCGCACCGCCACCGGTTTGCTCATGTTTGCCGGTGTGCTGCTGCTGGCCTTCAACATGTATATGACCGCCACCACCCCCGAAGCCGAAGAAGCCGGCGCGGGGATGCCGGTTTCGGTTCCGGCCAAGTAAGAGGGTAAAGTTATGGAAAAAACAATTGAACGCTTTCACTTTATTTTCCTGGTGGCCGGGGTTGGCTTTTTTGTATTGGCCTTCCTGGTTTCCGGGGTGCTTACCGTTTACGCCATCAATAATGAAGTGGGCCAGTCTTACCAAACCCTCGACGACATCGCTCAGAATGTCAGCCCCTACTTTGTGGCGCTCTCCAAACAGTATCCAGAGCAGTTTGACAAGTATTACCCTGGCGGCCCGACCTCGGCCAACTATAAGGAGGCGCTGGATTTAGGGCGCAATATCTACATCGGCGAAGCCTGTTGGCACTGCCACTCCCAACAGGTGCGGCCCGTAGCCAACGAGTCGATCCGCTTTGGCCCGGTGTCAACCGCCGCCGAGCAAAACAATGCCCTCATGATGCCCCAATTGATGGGGACGCGCCGCGTCGGCCCCGATCTCTCCCGCGAGGGCGGCCTGCGCTCCAACGACTGGCACGTGGCTCACTTTTACAATCCGCGCTATGTCTCACCAACCTCGGTCATGCCGGCTTACACCTGGTTTTTTGATGGCACCGCCCCTAACAAAAAAGGCATTGCCGTCATCACCTATGTGCAATGGCTTGGAACCAATGTGGAGAAACAAAAATGACCCGCAGCCGTTTGAAAGATGGTAAGTTTGTTTCGGTCGCCGTCGTAGCCGTTACGGTGGCTGCGGCCGGCGTAACCTTTTTATTCAAGCTGTATGAATTTGTAGCCGCCTCAACCACCGGCCTCTTGCCGGCTATTGTCACCGCCACAGTCCTGCCCTACTTTTTTGTGAGCGCCGGCTTTTTACTGCTGGCGGCCTGGGCCTGGGCCGGGGGGCACTACAAAAATATCGAAGGCCCCAAACGGGATATGCTCCGGCAAGAGCAAGAGTACGAAAAATTTGAGCGTGATCGCACCCTTTTTTATTAAGAGGAACTGTTTATGAATCTCAATCAAAAAACAATCATCTTCTTGCTCTTGGCCCTGCTGGCCGGTTATGCGGTTTCGCTGGGGCTAATGCTGGGCCTCTTAAATGCCCCATTCCGTTTGTACGGCTTTTGGAATTTAACCCTGGTGGCAGTGCTGGTCGCCATTTTGCTGGCAATCTGGCTCGACAAGCCCTTTGATCTGGGCCTGTTCAAATGGCCGGCCGCCAAACCCAAAACAGAGCGCGCGCCGCGCCCGCTCCAGGCGCAAGAGGCCAAATCCGATGAAGCCAATCAGCCGGTGCATATGCCCGCCTTAAGGTCTGGTATCCTCTTTCCCCACGAGCTTCCCGGCGAGCATTGGGATGCCGATTTTGGCGACAGCAAAAAGGTTTACCAGGGGGCCGATTTGCCCCTGTGGATTTTGGCCGGTTGGGCCGTGTTCATCATTTGGGCGGTGGCCTACCTGGTTTCCGGCCTGGCGGCATTTTAGCGTTCTAAAGTAAAAAGCTTCCCGGAGGTTGGTAGGGTACACCGGCCTCCGGCGAGCCGGGCTATCCAGACGCCGCATGTAATGATTTGTCCACTATAGTATGACCAATATCAGCTTCTTTTTGATCCTGACCACCGGCTTTTTTACCGGCTTAAGCCACTGCGTAGGCATGTGTGGGCCGTTGGTCAGCGCCTTTGCCCTCCGCCGCCGGAGCTGCCGCGCAGAGCTTTCCACCCCCCTGCTCCTTTTTCAAACCGGCCGCCTGACCACCTACCTGATTTTAGGCGCTATCCTGGGGGCTGTTGGCGCTTTAGCCCTGCCATCTGCCTCGGCCAGCAGCGCCCATGCCCACCACGCCATGCCCGCTGAAGGGTCACTTTTGGCCGCAGTTCTGCCAACCTGGCAAGGCGGAATTTCCATCCTCCTGGGGTTGCTTTTGGTGGTGATGAGCCTGAGCCTGTTAGGGCTGCTGCCGGTGCGTCACTGGTTTGAGTCTGCTGCCTGGGGACGCCTGGTAAGCGGCTGGCTGCGCCACTGGCTCACCTCAACCCACCCGGCGGCACCCTTTACCCTGGGCCTGGTCAACGGCTTGCTGCCCTGCGGCGCAGTGTATGCCGCCGGCCTGCTGGCGGCCTCCAGCGGCGATATCGCTAAAGGCGCAGCCACCATGCTGGTTTTTGGCCTGGGCACTCTGCCGGCCATGCTGGCCGTCGGTTTTTCAACCTCCTGGCTCAGTTGGCGCTGGCGGCGCGGATTCTTTCGGGTGGCTGCGGTGCTGGTGATGGGGGTGGGGGTGCAGTTGCTGCTGCGCGGCCTGGCCGCCGGTGGGCACGTGCCGCACGCCATGCTGGGTGAGGTGATGTTATGGTAAGTGGCGAATGGTTATTGGTTACAAGTAATTTATATGAGCGTTGATACTCGAATCTTTGCTAACTCAACCCAATTACCAATTCCTAAGCCCCATTCCCCAACCCTCTGCGCCATGTGCGGTTTGCCTGCTACCCGGCATATTACCGATACCTTCAACCAGCAAGAGCTGACCTTTTGCTGCTATGGCTGCCGCCACGTTTATGAAGTCATCGCCCCAGATTTGGCCGTCGGCATGGAGGTGCGGGCCGCCATTGGCAAAGCAGGTTTGGACCTCAACGCTCCCTGCTGCCACGGCATCATCCACGGCGACCCGGCCGACGAGGCCAGGCGCACCCTCTCGCGGCTGATGCTCAACGCCTTTTTGGGCATGATGGTAATGGTTCTGAGCATTGCCCTCTATTCCGACCTATTTTTTGGCGAGGCCGGCGCCGCCGGCTGGCTCTCCAGCGCCACCGCCCAGAGCGTTCGTTCCATCTTGCAGGGTATTAGTATGCTCTTTGCAACCCCGGCGGTGCTGATGCTGGCCCTGCCCATTCTGGAAGACGCCGTTTACACCTGGCAAATTTACCGGCGGCTGACCACCAGCGCCCTGATTGCGGTGGGCACGTTGGCGGCCTATGGTTTGTCGGTTTATGCCACCTTTACCGGCCAGGGGCATGCCTACTTTGAAACCGTCACCATGACCTTGCTGCTGGTGACGCTGGGCCGCTGGTTGGACGCCAGGGCGCAGGTAGAAGGCAGCCAGGCCCTCAATGAACTGCTGGCCCGCGCCCCGGCTGAAGCCAGCCTAATTTCGGCTGAGGATGAGGAAACCCGCGTCCCGGTGGAGCAACTGCAAGTAGGCCACCAGATTCGGGTGCGCCCCGGCGAAAATTTTGCGGTGGATGGCCGGGTGCTTTCCGGCGAGGGCAGCGTTAACCAGGCTAACATCACCGGCGAAGCCGCACCCGTTTACAAAGGGCCGGGGCACACCGTTTATGCCGGCACCACCAACCTGGACGGCAGTTTTGTGATTGAAGCCACTCATGTAGGTGAAGAACGGGTCATGGGTAAGCTGGTGCGCCTGCTGGATGAGGCCCGGCTGCAGCGCGCCCCCATTGAACGGCTGGCCGACCGGGTTTCCGGCTACTTTGTGCCGACCGTGCTGGCCCTGGCCGTGCTCACCCTGGTCTATTGGACCTGGCAAGCCAACCTTGAACGGGGCTTGATGACTGCCCTGGCCGTGCTGTTGATTGCCTGCCCCTGCGCCCTGGGGATTGCCACCCCCCTGGCCATTTGGGCCGCGCTGGGTCGAGCCGCCCGCAGCGGGGTGTTGATCCGCGACAGCGCTATTTTAGAAAAACTCTCGCATGTCCGGCAGCTCTTTTTTGATAAAACCGGCACGCTGACCACCGGCGAAGCCGCTCTGGCGGAAATTGTGGTGGGGAGACGGGAGACAGGAGACGGGAGACCGGATGAACAGATAGTCAGTAGTCAGAGTCCAGTAGTCAGTAAAATACAGTTGCTGCAGCTTGTCGCTTCGCTGGAGCACGGCTCTGAGCACCCCCTGGCCCGCTCTCTCCAGGCCGCAGCCTCAGCCCAACAATTGCCGCTGCTCCCCATTGAGCAGTTTAAAGCCTGGCCGGGGTTGGGCATCAGCGGCCGGGTAGCCGATGAAGATATCTGGGTTGGCAGCAAACGCCTGGTGCAGCAGGCCGGTTTGATTCTGCCGGAGTCCCTCCAAAGCGAGCAGCAGCGCCTGGAACAGGCCGGTTTGAGCCTGGTTTATGTTGGCCGGGCGGGACAGGTGCAAGGCTTATTTGGGCTAACCGAAACTTTGCGACCCGCCGCCACCGCCGCCCTGGCCCAGATGCGGCAGCACGGCCTGGCCGTCGAAGTCCTTACCGGCGACAGCAGCACCGCCGGGGCAGCCTTGAGCCAGCGCCTGGGCGTTTCCGTCCGTAGCGAACTGCTGCCGCACGACAAAGTTAAGGCTATCGAGCAGGCGGAAGCGGCCGGCCCGGTCGCCATGGTCGGCGATGGTTTGAACGACGCCCCGGCCCTGGCTCGGGCCAGCGTGGGCATTGCCCTGGGCTGCGGCGCCGATGTGACCCGCGAGGCCGCCGATGTGAGCTTGCTGGGCAACGACCTGGCCCAAGTAACCTGGACCTTGGCCCTGGCCCGGCGGGCCTACCGCACCATCGGCTGGAATCTGCTGTGGGCCTTTTTGTACAATGTTATCGGGGTGGCTATTGCTATGGCCGGCCTGCTGCACCCCATTTTGGCCGCGGTGGCCATGGTCATCAGCAGCGCCATGGTGGTGGGGAATTCATTGAGAATCTTTAGATTTTCGTAAAGTAAGGTGATGGGGTAATTGGTAATTGTTGGTAGTTGAATTACCAATTACCAATACCTCTTAGGAGTATCAACTATGTTTCAAAAATTCTGGATGGCTCTCAAACAAAACTTTTGGCCGATTTCGGCCCTCATTTTCTGCCCGTGCCACTTGCCCTTGAGCATGAGCGCCGTTGCCGGCCTCACCGCCGGGACGGTAGTCGGCTCATTTATTGCGGCCAATTATGGTACCATCGAAACGGTGCTGGCGGTGGCCTTCTCCTTTTACTTTGTGCTGGCCTTTATGATTTGGGTGGTGCGCGGCCCGCGGCCGGTCAAAGGGGCAGCCTGCGTGATTGACCTCAAAGGCCAGGCCCGACCGACCGGCCTCTCGACCCAACAAATCATTGTGTGGGGCGTGATTGGGATGCTGATGATGCCCGCCCTGGTTTCGTTGAGCCTGTTTACCAGGAAGAATACGCTGGATCAGAGCATCATTCAATCGTTGATAGCCAATGTAGAAGTCAACTCCGGCCTGATTTGGCTCATCAGCCTGGCCACGGTGGTGATGATTCCGGTCATGGTGATCTGGCTGGTATGGATGTGGCTGGCCTGGGCCAAACGGGATGGCAGCCGGGTTGACCAGGAAAATTGGGGCTATGAGTATGAGTGACAAACTCCCCGCCGAAAAACCTCGTCTCAGGTGGCCGCTCAAAACCCTGATCGAGATTCTGCCGCTCATTGTGGCTCTCACGGCCATTTTTAGCTACTCTACCATCAAAGCCGTCACCAAGATTGACCCGATTGCGCCGTTGTCGGGCGTGCTGGGTGGAGTG
>CAZDMM010000026.1:0-21175 GCA_964505845.1 uncultured Caldilineaceae bacterium | reverse complement strand
TCAAAAACCCGGTTTCTTTTTTAAGAAACACGCTCTTAGAGATAGTGATAAGTAGGATGATACTTTTGGGGCAAAGAGGCGTCTGACTTGGACATAGCTTGACCTTAAGGATATAAATAGAGTACCCGCTTATTCTAACATAATCAAAGCCATCTCTCAACAAGGAACGATAAAAGTATTAGCCATTTAATCGGCTGAGGTTAAAACGCCTTAAAAATAAACTTGACCGGCTTTTTACACCGGTCAAGTTTAACGCCAACCTTAGTGAGTTTTATTTCCAATAAATACCACTTCATTACCCTTTAAAAAACAAGGCTTCACTTTAAGGTCAAGCTATGCTTAAGTTATGCATGAATTATGCATGTCTTATGCATGCACCGGGCGGTTGATAAACGTCGCCACGAATTATAATTTAGGACTACTACCGGTTATCCAAAATCGGCTTGTATAATATTCCGGCCTAATTTATAATAACTTCAGTGGGAGGCGATATGAGAACTATCGAGACAACGGCCGTAATTGAACCTAATGGCAAACTCATCTTGCAGTTGCCGCCGGACGTACCGGCGGGCCAACGCCGCGTCGTATTGGTGATTGACGACCAGCCTATCCTGGAAAAACAGGCTTCTCTTGATTTTCCGGTAATTGACGTGAGCGATTGCTCTGTACATCTCTCGCTAAGACGAGAAGACCTCTATGATGAGCTTGAGTCAAAGGAGTAGTCTCATGACTCTTGAAGATATTCTCTTGGATATTTATGCCCTTGAAGATGAAATGCGAGCCTATGAGCGTAAATATGGCGTCCTCTCTGAAACCTTTTATGAAGCTTATATAGTCGGTGAAGAACCCCCGGATGAAACTTGGGTTCAGGATTGGACAGCTTGGGCCAGCGCCTACAAAGTCTGGCTGCGGCGACGTGAGCAATATCACGCTACTATCCAGTCACTTCGCGCTGCCACCCCTACTTTAGCCCAGATGATTGAAAAGACTGCCCGCCATGAGCCAATTCCAGTCTCTGCGTGATTATGAGATTTTTGTTTATACTCTGCCTCAGCGTTACTCAAGCCTGCTTCATTCAACGCTCGTAGTAGCCCAACGGGGTCGAGGCCTGGCTGAATTAAGAGGTGAGCTTGCTTTTGCCGGTGAATATCGTCTGGCAATCTACGAACGGCTAACTTGGGATATAGGACCTTTAACTATTGAAGGTTATAGTTACGAGGTATGGCGTAGCAACGAGAAATTGTACTGGTATGACTCGCAACCTCATCCTAATGATCCAACCATAGCTAGTACCCATCCCCACCACAAACATATTCCTCCAGATATTAAACATCACCGTATTCCTGCTCCTGGCTTAAGTTTTACTGCTCCCAATCTCCCTTTTCTCATTGAAGAGATTGAGGCTGTTTTACTTTAAGAGGCATTCGTTTGAGTCAGGCCCAAACCACCGCTCCCGCCACCTCCACCGCCCGCCTTGCCCGCGCCGCCACCCTGGTGATGGCCCTGTTCCTGGTCAGCCGCGCCCTGGGGCTGCTGCGCGAGGTGGTCATTGCCCGCCAATTTGGCACCAGCGCCCAAATGGACGCCTACCTGGCCGCCTTTCGCCTGCCCGATTTTCTCTTTTACGTGGTCGCCGGGGGCGCGCTCGGCTCGGCCTTTATCCCCGTCTTCACCGGCTACTTAACCCGGCAAGACCTGCCCGGCGCGTGGCGGCTGGCCTCGGCCGTGATCAACTGGGTGATGCTCCTCTTGACCGGCCTGGGCGGGCTGGCCGCCATTTTTGCCCCCTGGATTGTCCACACCTTTTTTGGCGACTTTTCCCTGCCCCAACAGGCCCTCACCACCGAACTGATGCGCTGGATGCTCATCTCCACCGTTATTTTCGGCGTCAGCGGGGTGCTGATGGGTATTCTCAATGCTCACCAGCACTTTTTTCTGCCGGCCCTGGCCCCGGTCATTTACAACCTGGCGATCATCCTGGGGGCGTGGCTGCTCGGCCCGCGCTGGGGTGTGCGCGGCCTGGCTGCCGGGGTGGTGCTGGGCGCGGCCGGACATCTACTGGTGCAACTGCCGGGGCTGGTGCAGCACCGTATGGGCTACCGGCCTGTGCTGGCCTGGGCCGATCCCAGCCTGCGCGAAGTGGCCCTGCTGATGGGGCCGCGGGTATTGGGCCTGGCGGCGGTGCAGTTGAATTTTATGGTCAGCGCCGTGCTGGCCGCCGGCCTGCCGCCCGGCAGTTTGACCGCCTTCAATTACGGCTGGATCATCATGCTGTTACCGCAGGGGATCATCGCCCAATCGGTGGCGACGGCCCTCTTCCCCACCCTGGCGGCGCTGGCGGCCACAGGCCAGAGCAGCGAGCTGCGCCGCATTTTTGGGCTGACCCTGCGCAACCTGCTGTTTCTCACCCTGCCCGCCGCCGTTGGCTTGCTGGTGCTGGCCGGGCCGATTGTGCGCCTGCTGTTGGAGCGCGGCGCGTTTGGCCCGGATTCGACGGCGGCTACGGCCTGGGCCTTGAGCTTTTTTGCCCTGGGCCTGGTCGGCCACGCCGTGGTAGAGATTGCGACGCGGGCCTTCTACGCCCTCAAAGACACCAAAACCCCGGTGACCATTGGTCTGCTGGCTATGCTGCTCAACATCGCTTTGAGTTGGCTGTTGCTCCGGCTCTTTTCGGTTTGGGGCTGGCCGGCGCACGGCGGCCTAGCCCTGGCCAATTCCATCGCCGTTACGCTTGAAATGGCGGCGCTGTTGGCCTGGCTGCGCCCCAAAATGGGCGGCCTAGCCGAAGCTGGCCTGCGCCCGGCGCTTGCCCGGATGAGTGGGGCAGCAGGGGGCATGGCGCTGGTCTTGGGGGTGTTGTTGCCCTTTTTGCCGGCTGCGCCCGGCTGGCTGGGTGGAATTATTGGGATAGCTGCCGGGGGAGTCGTCTACGCCGGGCTGGCCCGCCTGCTGGGCGTCGAGGAGTTGACGAGCGTTCAGGCCCGGCTGCGGCAGAGGATAAAAAAGTAGCTGCGGCATCCCTCTGCCGCAGCTACTACTCTCTCATCTTAAGGTTTGTTGTCCGGCTGCTCGTCCCCAGCCTCCGGGCCGGGAGCCGCCGGCGGTGGGGTTTCCTCGGCCGGAGTTTCGGGCGCCAGCTTGACCTCACCGGCAGGGGTATCGCCGCTGGGGGGCGTCTCCACAAGCGGGGCAGGCGCGGGCCTGGCGGCTTCGGCGGCGTCGGCTTCGGCCAGGGCGGCCTTGATTTTGGCCCGCAGTTCGGCCTCAGAGCGTTCCAGGACCGACAGCGCCTCGGCTACCCGTGGTTGGCCGCCGCCTCCACCGCCTCCGCCCGGCCCGGAAGTTGAACCGAACCCCGTGCTGCCATAGCCCGGCTGCGGATAAGGCCGCGTGCCAAAGCGGGTCAGGATGACCGCCCCCAGGCCGGCCATCGAGGCTGCCAGCCCTACCAGTCCCCCCACAAAAGCCAGCAGAAAGCCCAGGCAGGGGATCTTTTCCAGCACGGGCATGGTGGCTATCACCGTCAGCACCACCGTGCCCAACACCGTTGAGCTAACCAGGTTAGGGTAAGGCCGCCCAGAAGCAATCAGCAGCCGCTCGCCCACAAACTGGCCGATCACAATCCAGCCGAACAGGGTAGCAATCCCGATAATGAACCAGGCCAACAACGAAACCGGGATCAAACACAGGGTGAACAACAGCACCACGCCCACAATACCGGCCAGCAGCATTGTCACAGCGCCCAGGCCAAAACTCAGCAGGGTTGACTCACTCAGGGCGTCGCCGGTTACTTTCATCTGCTCCGGCATAAAGGTGGCCACCAGCCAACTGACCACCGCCACCCCTACCAACATCAGGATGCTGCCAACCACGTAGGCAAAAAAGTCCAGCACGCGGCTCATAAAATCAGAAATCGGCGGCAGAATCCGGTCTGGCGGGACCGGCGGGACCGGGGTGGCCAGCGGCAGCGGGGCCACCGGGGGTATGGGCGGCGCCGGCGGGGTAAAGCCTTCCTCGCCAAAATTAAAGTTAAAGCGGCTGATATCCTCTATTTTCCCCTTCACCACAGAGCCGGCCGCCCGTTCCAACGCCCCTCCGACCAGGGCAATGTCGCCTTCAATCACGGCGCTTTCACCCAGGCTGGCATTACCACCGATCATCCCCAAATTGCCGGTGACCTTCCCGTTAATGTCGGCATTGCCGCCAAAAATCACCACATCCCCATCCACCTGGCTGGAGTGGGCCATATCAAAATTACCGCCAAAAATCACCACATCACCGACTACTTTTTGTTCCGCCTCCAGGCTTAAGTTGCTGCCAAAAAGAACCTGGTCGCCCAGCGGCTCCTGAGCCAGGGCCGGCGCAGCCAGGGTGAAGGTGAGGCTCAAGCCCAAAATTAGATACACCAGCAAGAAACGAGTATGTTTTAAGAATTTGTGTTTCATAATCTCCTACCTCAAATCAAGAGTTCAACCGTTACTACGGTACGATGATAGATTTTTTGCAGCAGACGCAGCCACAGCCAGCTCATCGCCAAAACCAGGGCCACGCCTCCCCAGAAGGGCGGCTGGCTCATGGTGATCAAGCAGGCCCGCAGAAAAGTGCCGGCCAAACTGAGCCAGACCCCCAGAATATTGGCCGCCTGAATAAATTCGGTGAGCCAGCCATACAAAACCGGCACCCCCAGCATGCCAATCCCCGCACTCACCGTTACACCGACCATGACGCCCCCAATCAGCAGCAGCAGCAGCGTGCCCAGTAGCAGCACCGACATCCCCCACCAGACCCTGGCAGGCTGATAAGCTCGCTGCCCGGCCAGGCGTGTCTCAAAGCGTTGGGTAAACCCCTCTGGGGGGACAACCAGGGTGGCGGCAGCCTGACCAAACAGGGTATGCACCCGCTGCATAGCCTGAAAAGTGTGCTGGCAGGTGGGGCAGCCCGATAGGTGAGCTTGCAGTTCCGCCCTTTCGGCCAGGCTGAGTTCATTGTCAAGCCAGAGCGAGATTTTTTCGGCAAAGAGGTCGTGTGTCATAGTTCGCTTCCTCCACGTGGAGCGTAGTGCGTGTTGCGTGTTGCGTAGTACATAAAACGGAACACGCACCACGGTTCAATCTCCAATTACTAATAACCACCTTCCATCCGCTCCGCCATCATTTGCCGCGCCCGGAAAAGCCGGCTTTTAATGGCGCTGACGCTGGTGTTGAGCGTCTCGGCAATTTCGTCGTATGACATATCGTGCCAGTAGCGCAGCACGGTCGCCGCCCGGTAATCCGGTGGGAGGGATTGCAGCAAGGTGTGCAGCATCGCTTTATCCTCGCGGGCCAGGGCGGCCGCCTCCGGCTGCGGCTCCGGGTCAGACAGTCCACTCTGATCCGGGGCCGGCAGTTCATCCCACGTTACCATCTGGTAGCGGCGCTGGCGCAGCCGGTCAATGCAGTAGTGCGAGGCAATCGAGAAGAGCCAGGAAGAAAACTTACGGCCGGCGTTGTACGTGCTCAGCTTGGTGTAGGCCCGCAAAAAGGTTTCCTGGGCGGCGTCTTCCGCCTCAACGGCATCACCGCCCAGCATGCGATAGCACAGGTTGTACACCGGGCGCTGATATACCTCCACAATCCGCATAAAGGCGGATTGGTCGCCCCGCTGCGCCGCCAACGCCCAGCGCTGTTCCTGCGCCTGGCTTTCCGGCGTCACCGGCTGGACTCGATTGTGTTCCGTGGCCACGGACGTCATAGGTTGAATTTTTTGACCGAAGGTTAGCGTATTGACCATTATGCAGCCGTACATCCTCTTCAACTGTCTGCATAAGGCTATACGGATTATAGGAGGAAAAGTTGCAGAAATAAAAAACCTGACAGGTTGAACCAAACACCTGTCAGGTTAAGGAGTCCTCATATCCTCGAAGGTTATGGGTTGACTTTCTGCCACTTGTTGGCTACCTCTGCCAGCTTGGCCGCATCAGCCAGGTAATTCTCAAAGTAGCCACAATTGGCGCAGATATAACAATCAAAACTCGATATATTGGTAATCATAGAGGTTTAGACGTATACCCCTCCGCTATGCTCGCCGAGTTTCATCCCATTCTGTTTCATAAACACGCTGGCTGAACCACATTTTGGGCAAACACCTGTTTTCATAGTGACTTCCTTTAGGCCATCAACGGAATCAAGAGCGGCTCATCGGTAGCGACCAGCTTCTTCTGGCCGGGCAGCGTGCCGCGCAGGCTCCAGGGGCCGGTCCAGGTGATTTCGACCTTGGCCAGTTGGCCGCGCCAATCTTTGCCGCTCTCATCCTCAAAAAAGACCAGTTTGTTGGTGCGGGTGCGGCCCTTCCAGCGATTCTTGTTTTTCTCTTCCACCAGCACCTCGACGGTGCGGCCTAATAATTTGGCGTTGATGTCGGCTACAATCTGCTCTTGCTGCGCATTGACCGCATCCAGGCGGCGCTTCTTTTCTTCGGCGGGCACGTCATCCAGCATAATTTTGGCCGAAACCGTGCCGGGCCGGGGCGAATACATGGCCACATGAACCACGTCCAGCTTGAGGTCGGCCAGGGTGTCGAGGGTGCGTTGGAATTGGGCCTCCGTTTCGCCGGGGAAGCCGACGATAATATCGGTGGCGATGGAGACATCGGGCATGCGCGCCCGGATGCGCTCGATCAGGCGGTAATACTCCGCCATCGAGTAATCGCGCTTCATCTGGCGCAGAATGTCATCATCGCCGGCCTGGTTGGGCACTTCGATGTGCTCGCACACTTTGGGCAGGTCGGCCACCGCGTTGAGCAGTTCGTCCGACATGTAGTTGGGATGGCTGGTCAAGAAGCGAATCCGCTGCAAACCGTCCAGGTCATTCAGCACTCGCAACAAATCGGGCAGGCGCGGGCCATCGGGAATGTCGTAGCCGTAGCGGTCTACAATCTGGCCGAGCAGGGTCACTTCGGCTACGCCCTGGGCCACCAGGCTGCGGGTTTCGGCGGCAATTTCACCCACCGGGCGGCTGCGCTCGCGCCCGCGCCGGGAGGGGATGATGCAGAAGGTGCAGACGTGGTTACAGCCATAAATCACCGGCACGTGGGCGGTAACAAGGCTGTTTTGCTGGTGGGCGGGCAGCAACAAGTTGTTTTCCTCATCCTGCAAATGATGGCGGAAGGCCAGGGCCGCCTGCTCGCTCTCGCGGGCCAGCAAAAAGTCAACCAGCGGGCCGGGTTCGCTGGGCGGCATAAACACATCTACGTGGGGAAAAGCTTTGGCCAGTTGGCCGCCGCCCCTGGCCCCCACCATGCAGCCCATCAGGGCCAGCACTTTATCAGGCCGGCTTTCTTTGAGCGGTTTGAGGCTCCACAAAAAGCCGACGGCTTTATCTTCGGCGCTCTGGCGCACCACGCAGGTATTCAAAACAACGACGTCGGCGTCGCGGTAGCTGTCGGTAAAATGATAGCCCAGCTTTTCCAGCTCCGAGCCGACCCGCTGCGAGTCGGCCACGTTCATCTGGCAGCCGGCGGTCCAAATGTGGTATTTCATGGAGTGAAGTCCCCCTTCAATGAAAAACGTGGTGCGTGGTACGTGGTACGTGGTACGTAAAAGTTTTACGCACCACGTACCACGTACCACGCTTTATCAGTCAGTCAAAGCGCCAATTTGTGCCGCTTTCTCCCCCGGCAAATCTCTCGGCGTGCGGTTCACCCGCGGGTCGAGCGAGTCAAAACCGGCAAACGGGGCGGCAAGGCGCTGTTGACTCATAGTAATATACTCAGGATTGAGGTCAATGCCAAGCCAGGCCCGGCCCAATAGCTGGGCCACCCGGCAGGTGGTGCCGCTGCCCACAAACGGGTCGAGCACCACATCGCCGGGGTTGGAACTGGCGCTGATAATGCGCTCCAGCAGGGCTTCGGGCTTTTGGGTGGGATGCTGTTCCCGTTCGGCGCTGCAATAGTGCACGTGGGAAAACGTCCAGACGTCGCCGGGGTTGGCCCCGGCCATGTTGTTGCGCTGGCGGTAATATTTTTGGGGCACGCGCACCGCGTCCAGGTTAAAGGTGAACCGTTCCGAGCAGGTAAAGTACAAAATATCTTCGTGCCGGGGCGAAAATCCGCTTTTGCGGCCCATGCCCTGGGTGTAATGCCAGGTAATCCAGCCGTTAAAGTTCAGCCCAAACTCCTCTTCCAGCATAAGAAACAGCCGGGAGATGAAGCGCACGCCCATAAACACGTACAATGAGCCGGCCGGCTTGAGCAGGCGGACGGCCTCGGTGAGCCAGGTGCGGGTAAAGGCTTCGTACTCCGCCCAGGCTTTGCGATCCAGGTTGTTGCCGTAATCTTTGCCCAGGTTGTAGGGCGGGTCGGCAATAAGCAGGTCAACACTGGCAGCAGGCAGGCGCGACATTTCGTGGGCGGCGTCGCCGCAGATGAGGTAGTTCCAGTTCATACTCGCACAGTATAAAACCAAATTGAGAGAAGTCAAAAAGGTTTTGAGCCGCCCCCATTTGCCCCGGCTCCCAATTCCTGCTACATTAGGTTTTATGCGCCCAACGAGTCCAACCAGGCTGCCAGCTTTCCGCGCCGCCTTGCCGCTCCGTCTCTTTTTGCTTTTTCTGCTGTGGGCGCTGCTGTTGACCTACCCCCTGCCGCTGCACCTCTTCAGCCACGTCCCGCGCGGCAGCGAAGAAGCGGCCACCGTTCCTTTTTTTAACCTGTGGACGCTGCGCTGGAATATTGACCAACTGCTGCAAGGCTATCCGCGCTACTGGGACGCGCCCATTTTTGCCCCGGACAGCGGCGCGTTTGCCTTTTCGGAGCCGCAGCCGGTCAGCACCCTGCTGGCTGCGCCGCTGTGGCTGGTTTTTCAAGCCCCGGCCCTGGGCTACAATTTTGTAATCATCCTTTTTTTGACCCTCAACGGCTGGTTTGCCTATTGGCTGCTGCGGGGGTGGGGCCTGCCCCCGTTTCCGGCGCTGCTGGCCGGCTTGCTCGTCCAGGCCCTCCCCTTTGTAGCCCAGGAAATGGGCGTTTTGCAGCTTACCGCGCTTTTTGGCTTTTTGTGGTCATTATTTTTTCTAAACCGCCTGTTAGCCACACCCTCCGGCCTTCCAACCGTTCAACCCTTCAACCTGGCTCAGGGGAACCTTCGCTCAGGACTGGCCTTCCATCCTGCCAACTCTCTCTGGCGCAGCGCCCTGGGCCTGGCCCTTGGCGGGTCGGTCACCTTTTTTACCTGCGCCTATTACGGCCTGTTCAGCTTGATCTTTCTGCCCCTGGCGGCGCTGTTTCACCTGCGCCGAGACCATGCCAGCCTTAAAAGGGGCGGGCGGCTGCTGGCGGCCGGCCTGCTGGCGCTGGCCTTAACCGGACCGCTGCTGTGGGCGCAGCATGAGCGCCTGGCCCGGTATGGCTTCAGCCGCACCGCCCCCACCATCGAGAGCAACTCGGCCAGGCCGGCCTACTATGGCGCTTTTTTGGACTACAATATTCTCTATGCGCAACTACTCGGCCTGAAATCGAGCCAGGGGCAGCGGCTCTTTCCCGGTTTTGGCCTGGTGATGCTGGCGGTTTTGGGGCTGCTAGACGGCGGCTCAAAGCGGGTCAAATTTTATTGTCTAACGGCGGTGCTGCTGGCGCTGCTGCTTTCGCTGGGACTGCGCCTGAACCTGGGCGGCTGGCAGCCTTACCAATGGCTGCGAGACTATCTGCCCGGCCTGGCCCAACTGCGCAGTCCTTTTCGCTTTGCGGCCCTGGTGCAGCTTCACCTGGCGCTGCTGGCCGGCTTTGGCCTGCACAACCTGGGGCGCTGGTTTCACGGCCCTCAAAGTTTGATGCCTGGATTAGTCGCCGGGGTGACGCTGCTAGAACTGCTGGCTCTGCCGCTGCCGCTGCAACCCCTCCCCCCTCCGCCCGACCCGGCCCCCTGGCAAATCTGGCTGAACCGCTCAGGCTCCTCCCCCAAAATTGTGCTGCTGCCGTTTGCTCCGGGCAGCAAGGTAGAAGATTTTGAGCAGACCACCCGCTGGATGTGGGCCAACCGCCCTTTTCAAGGCAGCATGCTCAACGGTTATTCCGGCTTCTTTCCGGCCGATCACGCCCGCCTGCGCGACGAGCTGCTAAAGTTCCCCAGCCCCGCCGGCCTGGAGCTGCTGCGAGCCAAAGGCATTGAGTATGTGGTGGTCTATCACAGCCTGGCCCAGGCGCCGCCAGTAGAGGCGGTGGTAAAATTTTTACCCCAGGTTTATTGGGACCAGGCCAGACAGGTTGGCGTTTACCGGCTGCGAAATTGAGCCGGTCATTCCTCTTTTTAAGGGTTTGTGGTAAAATTCCAGTGGGTTAATGATTGTTATGTAAAAAGAGGTAGGCTATGGTTGATTTGCGACAGGCCGACGCGATTCAAAAGTTAATCCCGCTGCTCCAAAATCACGAGGCATTTAGCCGCAGTGGTTTTTTGGGGGAACGCATTGCTGAGTTTGCCAATCGAGCCGAGATTCAATTTTATTGGCAGGGCCAAAAAGTTGTCCAGCAGGGCGACGAGGGCAACCAATTTTTTGTCCTGATTACCGGCGAGCTGCGCGTCCTCAATGTTAATACCGACCCGCCGCGCCTGCTCAACTATCTGCACCCCGGCGAAATTTTTGGCATGCGTTCTATCCTCCGCAACAGCGTCCGGGCGGCCACCGTAGAAGCCATGAGCGATATAGTGGTAGCCGCTTACGGCAAAGAAGATTGGGATTGGCTGGTAACGCACGAGCCGCAAATTGGGGCCTATTTTGAAAGCATTGAGGAGCTTTATGACCGCCGGGCCGAGGCGGCCTTCCCCGGCCTGAACATGCAGCCCGACGAAATGATTGTAGCGGCGGTCAAACGCCATTTTCTGGCCTTTTTGGCCACCCTCACCTGGCCCATTGGCATCCTGTTGATCCCGGTGCTCTTCCTCATCGGGGCCGAACTGCTGCAATTAGACCTGGGGGCCACCCTCTCCAGCGGCCTGACCATCCTGACCATGCTGCCCTTTGTGGTGGTGGCCATCCTGGTGGCCCTTTATCACTACCTGGATTGGCGCAATGATGATTTGATTGTCACCACCAAGCGGGTGATTCACATGGAACGCTTTCTCTTTATCGGTGAAGAACGCCACGAAGCCCCGCTGACGCAAATTCAAAATGTTACGGTCAAATCACATGGCGTGCTGGATTTAGTGTTTGATGTGGATGATATTGAAATAAAAACTGCGGCCGCCGGCACTATTTTTGTAGATAACGTGCCTCAAGCCCAGCAGATCAGCCGAATTATTTTGCAGGAGCAGCAGCGCGCCAAAGACCGGGTGGCCGCCGCCGACACCGCCTCGGTGCGCCGCATGATTTCGGACCGCATGCACAAAAATGTCCTGGTCGAAACCAAAGGCAGCCCGCCGGGGCCAAGGGTGGTTCCCAGCCCCGGTTTATTACCCAAAATTACGCTGCCCAAGCTGACGGCCAATTATCTATGGCCCGGCCTCGAAGAACCCGTTACCATCAAAGGCGAGCAGGGGGTGATGTGGCGCAAGCATTACTACATTTTGCTGGGCCATATTTTGTTGCCCCTGCTGGCCATTTTAGCCAGCGTGTATCTTCTGCTGGCCGCCTTCTTTACCCTGCCCGTTTTTGACCCCCTGGAACCGTGGTGGCTGGTTCAACTTTTAGCGATAGCCGCTTTAGCCGGCAGCATCTTCTGGTATCTATGGGAATATGATGACTGGCGGCGCGATGTGTATATTGTGACCAATACCAAAATTATTGACGTGGAAAGCAGTTCTTTTCGGCTTAGAGGCGAAACCTTGCGCGAGGGCAGTTTTGACAGTATCCAGAACATCACCTATAAAATCCCCAATTTTTTCTTTAAAATGCTTAATCTGGGCGATGTGGTGATTGAAACCGCCGGGGCCGGCAAAACCTTTACCTTCAACCGCGTGCTCAACCCCAGCCGGGTGCAGACCGAAATTTTTAGCCGTTGGGACATTTACCAGCAGCGCAAGCGTGACCGGCAGCGTGATGACACCACCAAACAAATCCTGACCGTCCTGGGCGAGTATCACGATTTGACCAACCCGGTCAAGCCACAATAACCACAAGGCGTTTTCCCAATAAAAAAGAAGGGTGAGATAATCACCCCTCTTCTGGCATATTTTTGAAAATTATTCGGTTTTGGCCGCCCCGGCCTTTAACGTGGCTGCGGCTTTGCGCCGGGAATAACCCTTCCACCAGCGGCGGATGAGCCAGATGATGAACACAAGCGGGATGAGCAGGATCAGCAGCAGGGGCGCAACAAAGATCACCAGCCAGATGACCACGTTAGCCAGCCCTTGCAGAGCCACCACCAGAGCTTGCAGGGCCTCTTTGGCCACGCCTTGAGGCTCCCAACCGGCAATGCTCACCGGCTGCGCCAGCACATCCGGGACCAAATCAATGGTCAGGGTAGACATGGCGGCCTGGTTGGCCAGGTAGCGCAGCCGGCCCTCAATCTGCTCAATCTGGCCGCGCACATCCGTCAATTCCCGGTACACCTCCAAAATATCGCTGGTGCTCCCTACCCGCTGCCGTTCTTCTAGCAATTGTTGTAACGCCTTCTCCGTCACTTCCAGGTTGGTTTTGCGAGATTGCAGGTCGGTGTACTCTTCGCTCACATCCTGGGTGCCGGAGTTTTCCTTGTCTACCCGCACGGCCAAAGCGCGCAGTTTGTCCAGCGTTTCCAGGTACTTTTCGGCGGGGACGCGGATGGTAATCTGGCCGCGCGGAATGTTGCTGCTCTGGTAGATGTTTGAGGCCGACACGTAGCCGCCCTGACTCGTCGCCAAAGCGGTAATGGCGGTCATGGCCTCTCTGGTATCATTGACAATCAGGGTAATGCTGCCGGTATAAATGATGACCCGGTTTTGCTGGCTTTGGGCCGAAGCCTCATTCAAAAAAGCGTCAATCGGGGCCAGGCTGCTTCGCTCTGAGGCCACTGCATCCGCGCCGGGAGCGCCGGCCGGGGGAACCACGTTGCCGGCCACGGCTTCGCTTTGCGCCGGCGGCGGCGGGGCGTACTCGGCCGACCGGCTGGCTCCGCAGGCAGGGGTCAACCACAAAATGAGCAGGGCGGCCAAAAGCAGGCTGTAAAATCGGCTTGCAGGAGATGGGCTGGTTTGCATAAATGGCTCCTTTTGTGGGTAGGTGACAAAATAAAAAGCTCTCACATCCCTAAAGACGTGAGAGCTTTGAGTTTGGTTCCCTACCAGCCAAAAGCCAGGCGATTCCACAGCCGGGCCGGGAAATCGTAGCTTTTCATTTTTTCCTGGGTTACGCTCACGGGATAAGAGACGCGCCGGTACTCAAAGGTGTTGGCCTCGGTGTCTAAAATGGCGTAAGCGGCTCTGGCGTCGCCATCACGCGGCTGGCCCACGCTGCCGGGGTTGATGATCATGCGCCGCTCTCCCAACTGGATGGGGCCGTTGTTAAAAATGGCCGCCATCGGCTCGCAAATGGCGTTAGCTTCCCTGGCTTCCAAAAAAATGATCGGGCTGTGAGTATGGCCCACAAAACAGTAAGGCGTATTGAATTGTTTAAAATTGGGCTGGGCAATAGCCGGCGAGAGGATATACTCCCAAATGGGGTGGCGCGGGCTGCCGTGAACCAGGGTGAAGATTTTTTCTTCAATCAGCGCGATAGGCAAATTATCCAGATACTCTCGCACCGGTTCGGTCAACTGCTCGCGGGTCCACAGCGAGGCAAAACGGGCGTCGGGGTTAAAGTCGTCAATATCAAGTTTACCCAATACCGCCCAATCGTGATTGCCGGCGATGCACAGGTGATCCAGCGTCCAGAGCAGCTCGACGCACTCGTTAGGGTCAGGGCCGTAGCCCACCATGTCCCCTAAACACCAGACTTTTTCGTACAATCCCTTTGCGTCTTCCAGCACGGATTCAAAAGCGGCCAGGTTAGCATGAATATCAGAAATGAGGAGGTAACGCATGCAACTTCCTTCTTGCTAAAGACAATGGTCTTTAACGGCTTACTGGTTGGGTATCATACCATAATTCATACAATTCCGCCAAAGGCTTTGTCCCTCTCTAACATTAAGGGTATAATGCAGCCGAGGAAGTTCAGCCGTGTCACCGATTTTAGAGCCACACACTTTAGATTTTATCAGCCACAGCGAAGCCCAAACACAGCGTTTTGGGGCGCGTTTAGCCCCGTTTTTAGCTCCAGGTGATGTTTTGGCTTTAATCGGTGATTTGGGAAGCGGTAAGACGCGGTGGGTCCAGGGGATTTGCCGGGGATTGGGCGTCAGCGATCCGGTGGTTTCCCCGACGTTTACCCTGGTGAATGAATATCAGGGGCAATACCCGGTCTACCACGTTGACCTGTACCGCCTGGCCAACATTGCTGAAGCGGCCACCTTTGGCCTGGAAGATTATTTATACGGCTCTGGTATCACCTTAATTGAATGGGCCGACCGCGCCAAACATCTGTTACCGCTTGAGCACCTGGTTGTTGAACTTTATCACCTGGAAGAAACTAAACGTCGCGTTGTGATGCGGCCTCAGGGCCAGCGTTTTATAACCTTATTAGCAGCTTACAAGCAAGCTACTTTTGTGCGCCACTAGAATTAATTGTGCTTGAATTTGTCCAAAAAACCAATAGGTAAAAAGAACTGTTGCAGCGAATGAGCGAAAAAGCGAATCAACGATTACTCCATATATTTGCCATACTTCAAACCACCTGCCGCATATTATGCGCTATTCGCCCATTCGCAGTTTCGCCAATTTATTGACCCCCATGATTTTAGCTATTGATACCGCCACCCAATATGCCAGCCTGGCCCTCTACCACCAGGATGGGCTGCTGGCCGAAGAAAGCTGGTTTTCCGGGCGCAACCATACCAGCGAAGTAATGCCGCGCCTGACGCAAATGCTCCGCCTGGCCGGCCTTAATGTGGCCGACCTGACCGCCCTGGCCGTCTCGCTGGGGCCTGGCTCTTTTACCGGGGTCAGGATTGGCCTTTCCCTGGCTAAGGGGATTGCCTTGCCCCATAAGCTGCCCGTTATCGGCGTTTCTACCCTGGAAGTGGCGGCTTATCCGCTGCGGGCCAGTGCTGTGCCGGTGTGGGCCATTGTCCAGGCCGGGCGAGGCCGGATTATTGCCGCCTGCTATGCCCAGGTGGAACAAAATTGGCAGGAGGTTGCCGGACCTCGCCTGACCACCTTTGAAGCTTTGGCCGCGGAAATTACCGAACCCGTCCTATGCACCGGTGAGATTGAGGCCCAGGCCGGCCAGCTTTTACAGCGCGGCTCCAATCAAAAAGCCAGCGTTGCCTGGCCGGCTACCCGGCTGCGCCGGGCCGGTTACCTGGCCGAGATTGCAGCCGTGCGCCTGGACGATAACTACCAGGATGACCCCGACGCCCTGGTTCCCCTTTATATTTCATCGGCCTGACCCCCAGATGATGCCTGCCCCGCCGCTGCCCTTCACCGTTGCATCCATGACCCTGGCTGATATTCCCGCTGCCATGGCCGTTGAACATGCCTCTTATTCGATGACCTGGCCGGCCAAAGCCTACGATTACGAACTGCAAAATAACGACCTGGCCCACTATTTTGTCTTGCGTACTATCCTGGCTCAGCCTCCCCAATGTGATATTCAGTTGTCGTCCAGGTTTGGCGGTCAGCCGTCCGCCGTCAGCGGTCTCACAGCAAAAACCCACGCCTCCTGTACCATTATCGGCATCGCCGGTTTTTGGCTAATGGCCGACGAAATCCACATCAGCACCATCGCAGTTTATCCGGCCTGGCGTGGTTTGGGCCTGGGAGAGTGGCTACTACTCCACCTGTTTGAGGCCGGGCTGGCCCTGGGAGGAATCATCGCCACCCTGGAAGTGCGCCCGTCTAACCAGGTGGCCCTGGCCCTGTATCAAAAATATGGTTTTGAGCAGGTGGGCCGGCGCCGCCATTATTACAGCGATAACAATGAAGATGCTCTTATTTTAACCACACCTGCTTTGACTTCGCCGGATTATCAGGCAATGCTTACCCAACGCCGCGAGTCGCTGGCCCAACGATTGTCCCGGCTTGGATAACAGGGGGTTTCACAATTCCAAAAGGATAAATTTCCTTTGAACGCTAAGGCGCAAAGGCTCAAAGTCGCAAAGTTATCATAAATCTCTCTTTTTTGCGTCCTTGTATCTTTGCGTTGATTTTTAGCCTCTATTTCAAAGTCTCTGGGTAGTATTAGAAATATTGCCAATTTGCAGAGGAATATAGGTAGGCCAGATGTCTAACAAATTTACCGAATTTGAAGCCCAGATAGCCGCCCTCAACGCCCAATACCGCGCCGGTCAAATCAGCGAGGCCGAGCGCGACGCCACCGCGCGCCAACTGCGCCTGGAAGATAAACGCTGGGGCGACGTGTGGATGCTCAGCCCGGCCGGGGAGTGGTTTCGCAAGGCCAGCGGCAGCGACAGTTGGGTGGCTGATTACCCGCTGGAGTTGCTTGACCCGGCCACTCTGCCTCCGCTGCCCCAGATGGATTTGCGGCAGCTTGCCTGCGCCGTGCATCACTGCACCCGCTGCCCGCTGCACCAGGGCCGCAACCGGGCCGTGCCGGGCGAAGGCCATCTCCAGGCCGACATCATGTTCATTGGCGAGGGGCCGGGCTTTCATGAAGATAAGCAGGGCCGGCCTTTTGTGGGCCAGGCCGGCAAATTGTTGGCCGAACTCCTGGCCGGCATCAACTTGAAACGGGCCGAGGTCTTCATCACCAACGTGGTCAAATGCCGCCCGCCCAACAATCGCGACCCCCAGCCGGAAGAGTTGGCCGCCTGCCAGGGTTATCTCAACCGGCAAATTGAGCTGATTGATCCCAAAGTGATTGTCACCCTGGGGCGCTTCTCCATGTACCACTTTCTGCCCGGCGCTTCGATTTCCAAGATTCACGGCCAGGCTCACCGCTTGGGCCACCGGCTGATGGCGCCGATGTTCCACCCGGCGGCAGCCCTGCACCAGCCCAAATACCGGCCCATGCTGGAAGAGGATTTCAAAAAGCTGCCTCAATTTATCGCCGAGGCCAGCGCCTTTGCCCAATCCAAGAAAGATGAAGACTCATCAAACGCCACGCAGTTGGGATTGTTTTAGTTTGTGGTGGGCCGCCCCGCCATCGAAAATTAGTAATTGGTTATTGATAATTGGTTATCGGTAATTACCAATTACCAATCTCTTTTTTAGGAGGTCAATATGAACCTTTCTCGCGAGGATGCCGATCTTTTCTTTAAATTGATGTGGGCGGTGCAATTTTACGTCAATGAGCGCCTCAAAGTGGCGCCGCAGGTACCATCCAGGGAAAAGTACAAAACCCTGCCCCAAGAGCAAAAAATGAAGGTACGCAAGGCGTTGTATGAACATATTGACCTGCTTGACGCCTTCATCGCTGAGAATCCGGCCAGGCTCTCGCCGGAGGAATTAGAAATTGTGGCCGGCTGGAAACAATTTGTGGCCGGCGACTTTTACATCTTCAAGTTTCTCAAGCGGCACACCATCTTTATGCCGGCCAAAGGCAACTCAAACTATGTTTATGGAGTGTTGGGGCTGTATGACACCATCGCAGACATCTTTTATGGCCGGCCCTTGCCGGTGTTGGTAAAGGCGGTGCTGCTGCCATTCAAGGGCTGTATTGTTTACGATGGTTTGTTTGAGGGGTACGCCTCTATTTTCTTTGGGCCGGGTATTCGCAGCAGTTTGAATGAAACTTACCAACGGGCCAAGCAAAACGGCCGTATTATCGAGTCCTTTGAGCCGGGCGCTGCCGCCGGAGCGCCCAAGCGCCCTAAGATTAGTACCGATTGGCGGCCCACCCTGGATGAACTGGTCAAAACCACCGAAAAATTGCGTCAGGCCGACTCGGTAGTGCAAACTAAAGCCTTTGCTTTGCTCAAGGCCAGCGCCAAAGTGGCTCAGGCCGCTACTCACAACCCTGCTGATTTGGATGAACTGCATAAATTGGCCCGGCGAGCGGAGTCGGCCTTTAATCAATTTGTCACCGCCCTGGATCGGGTGGAATGAATCTAATTCTTGAGCGTGGCTCTCCCAGCCTATACTCCGCTAAAGAGATTGATTTTTAACGCAAAGACGCCGGGGCACAAAGGTGCAAAGATTTTTAGCGTCTTGGCGACTTTGCGTTTAGACTTTTAGGGGAGTTTTCAATACAAACGGACAATCTCGGCGGTCGGCGGTCAGCCGCCGGCGGTCACTTTGCTTTTCTGCTCTTCTTCTTCCATCAACTGGCGGCGGAGGATTTTCCCCACCATCGTTTTGGGCAGTTCAGCCCGAAACTCCACCTGCTTGGGCACTTTGTAGGGGGCTAACCCGGCCCGGCACCAGGCGATGATTTCCTCAGTGGTAACGGTTTGGCCATCCTTCAGCACCACAAAGGCTTTGGCCCGCTGGTCGGTGCTGCCGACGGGAACGCCGATGACCGCCGCTTCCAGCACTTTGGGATGCTCGTACAGCCGTTCCTCGATGTCACGGGGGTAAACGTTAAAACCGCCGGCGGCCAAAATCATATCCTTTTTGCGGTCCACAATGCGGAAGTAGCCATCCTCGCTCATCTCGGCGATGTCGCCGGTGTGCAGCCACACCTGGCCGTCGGCGTGGAGGCGCAAGGCAGCAGCGGTTTCAACCGGCATGTTCCAGTAGCCTTTCATCACCTGCGGCCCACGGATGCAGATCACCCCCGGCTGGTTTGGCCCGACCTCTCGTTCCTCCATCTCCGGGTCCATCAAAACCACCTCGGTATCAGAAACGGGCACGCCGATGGCCCCGCTGCGGCCCCCTTTGCCCAGCGGATTGGCCAGCGCCACCGGCGAGGTTTCACTCAGGCCAAAGCCCTCCACCAGCCGGCCGCCGGTCAGGCGTTGGAACTCGGCCTGCACCTCTACCGGCAAACCGGCCGCCCCGCTGATACAGGCCCGGATGGATTTGAGATTGATTTTGCCCGATTTGACGTCGGGGTGATTGTTGATGGCGGTGTACAGCGCGGGCACGCCGGGCAAGTAAGTGGGGCGGTGAATGTTGATGGCGTTGAGCACATGCACCAGGTCGCGGGCGTTGGGGATAATTACCTGGGTATGCCCGCCAAACACCGATAGATTCATGCAGACCGTCATCGAGTAGCTGTGGGTCAGGGGCAGGGCGGTCAGCATGATCTCATGGCCCTCACTTTGGCCCGCGCCGCTCAACCAGGCGGTGGATTGCAGAGCATTGGCCACCACGTTGCGGTGGGTCAACTGCGCTCCTTTGGGCACGCCGGTGGTGCCGCCGGTGTACATCAACACCGCCGTATCCTCCGGCGTGATTTCTACCGGCTGCGGTTTAGCCGGGGCCGCCGCCAGAAACTCCTGGAACCAGGTAGTGTTGGCCTCGCCAGAAATATCCACCCGGTGGCCGTCTTTTTTCTCTTTACCCAGGCTGAACAGCAACTTGAGCAGGCCGGGAAAATATTCCTTGATGTTGGTCACAATGACCTGCTTGAGGGAGGTGTGCGCCCGGATTTGCTTGAGGTTGGGGTAGAGCATACTCAACACCACCGCAAAAGTGGCCCCGGCGTCTTTAATTTGGTGCTCGATTTCGCGGGCCGTGTAGAGCGGGTTGCTGGGGACAACAATGCCGCCGGCCCGCAGCGTGCCGTAATAGGCGATGACGTATTGGGGGCAGTTGGGCATGTACAGTACCACCCGCTCGCCTTTTTGCAGGCCCAGGCGCTGCAGGCCCGCTGCAAAACGGTCGGCCAACCGATCCAGTTCCCGGTAGCTCATGCGGCTGTGCTGCTCCCCCAAAACGGGGGCCATGCCGCCAAAAATGATGGCGGTGTTGTCGGGGTACTTCTGGGCCGTTTGCCGCAGAAAGTGGTCCACCGGGTAAGGCGGGTAATCAATGGAGATGGGTACGCTGGGGTCGTAATGTTGATGCCAAATTCGTCGTTCCATAAGTCATCCCTCACTTATATCCAAAGCCGTGTGGCTAATTTTATACCAGGATAAAAAAGATGTCACGCTTAAGATGTGCTATTTTAGGGTTTTTTGGGTTACTTTTCTATCAATCAGTTTAGCAGCAATTAACACAAATGTGACCTATCGAAAGTTAGGTTCAAGTCCATCATAGACTTTTGACCTTAAGAACCGGCCCGCAATTTTTTTGAGGCTTGACATCCGGTGTCCCTCCCCTTATACTTTTAGAAGCACATCCGGGTTTGGGTTTCACCTCAACGCGTTATCACTCTTCTTGGGGCGCGGCGTTCCTGATTGTTCAACAACATCGTCAAATTCACCTTAATTCCAGCAAAGGGGCAACTATGGCTCAACACCAGTCTGATCAGCGTCATAAGCCGGCCAACAGCCAGGAGCCATCCAAAAAGCCAGCGGAACAGAAACAGCCTGAAAGTCCCGCCTCGTCTGGATTCCTGTTGCAGCGCGCCCTGGCAGCCCCGGAGACGCTCACCCCGACCGAAACCCTGCGCTTGCAGCGCGCCCTGGGCAATCGAGCGGTGGGACAGTTGGCGCCCCCAACCGTGCAGCGCGAGCCTGGCCCGGCGGCTCAATCGCCGGTACAAACTCAGCCCAATTCGCCCCAAAACGGATCACCCTCTCCCCAGGTAGTGCAGCGAAACGGCACCGGCCGGCCCCGAACCAGGGGAACCGCCGTTCATCCCTACAGCACCATCACCCTGCCGGCAGAGCCGGCCCTGACCGTAGCCAAGTTGAGAGAAGCCCTGGATTTGGGCGTTTTTAGCCTGGAAGGAACCTCGCTCAAGGCGATTCAAAAGGAAGTCAGGACCTACGAAAGCACCCGCACCGGCTTGCCCCAAAAGCTGAAGACCAAAGATTATACCGGCTTTGAAGAAGACGTAAAACGCTGTTTTGAGATGCTCAAGCGGATTGAGCAAGACATCAACCTCTACCGGGAACGGCACAAAGAAGACAAAAGCCGCAAAGATCGGGTGGCCGGGATGGGCCAGGTTTTGACCATGCTGGGGACGGAGCGCAGCTCGCTGCCCGGCGGCCCCCAATTTACCCAGCCGGTCACGCTGGGGCAAGATGGCAACCTGTCGGTTTTTTCGGAGCAGCAAAACCGGCAGCAGCAGCGACAAACCTTAATCACCGGCGAGTTGAACAACATCCTCACCGAGGTGATAGA
>CAZDMM010000025.1:14325-21354 GCA_964505845.1 uncultured Caldilineaceae bacterium | reverse complement strand
TGAGAGTTGTCATTGCGAGGCCGTAGGCCGAAGCAATCTCCCGATCCGGGGTAGGAGACTGCTTCGCCTGCGGCTCGCAGTGACATGAACCAAGCTATTTTCGAAGGAGATTCCTGATGATACACACCCAAATTCGACCGGCCATTATGATGCTGGTTTTATTGACCATTATTACCGGGCTGCTTTACCCTCTGGCGGTAACGGCCATCGCCCAAGCCGCCTTTCCTAATCAAACCAATGGTAGTTTGTTGTTGAAAGATGGGAAGCCAGTTGGCTCGACCCTCATCGGGCAGCCGTTTGATGATCCCCAATATTTTTGGGGGCGACCTTCAGCCACCAGGCCATTTCCGTACAATGCGGCGGCTTCATCCGGCTCCAACCTGGGGCCGGCCAGCCAGGCTTTGCTGGCAGCGGTCAAGGCGCGGGTTGAGGCCCTCCATGCCGCCGATCCGGGCAACACCCGGCCCATTCCGGTGGATTTGGTCACGGCTTCAGCCAGCGGGCTTGACCCGCACCTCAGCCCGGCAGCAGCGTTATATCAAGTGCCTCGTGTGGCCCGCACACGCGGCCTAAGCGAAGAAACGGTGCGCCGGCTGGTAGCGGCATATACTGAGGATCGTACCTTTGGTATTTTGGGAGAGCCGCGAGTCAACGTGCTGGCGTTGAATCTGGCGCTGGATGCTCACCGATAGCATCGTTCTACTTACTGAGGCAATTGAATAGGCTAAACAATCACGGCCCTACCTTTTTGATCACCAAATCATCAAACTCGACCGTAATTGACTTGTTTGCATCTGTACCAAAGCCTAAACCAACCAAGCCCGCTTGGTCTAGGGTAGCGTCATTAACCGTACCCAAATTTTGGCCATTAGCATACACTGTAAAACTGGCACCTTGCATGTAAACAGCAAAGACATTTTCAATCCCTCGAGCTACCTCAAAGGTACGCGTATCATTAAAAGTTGCCAAATGCTTCCAGTCATTGTTGTGGAATACATTGAATGTGCAATTGCCATTGTTCCAGAAAGTTAACGTATAAAAATCATCACTCTCTTTATTCCAGCGAAGGACAAATTCAATACCGGCATCACCGGATGGCCCGGTAAGCTCAATCACTTTTGCTTTAACACTAATGAACGAATCTTTTTCTGAAAAATTCGATAAGCTTAACCTATCCAAGAAATCCCCTATAGCCTGGAGCGATAGACGATATTTCCCTTCAGTTATCTGTCCGGTAATCTCACCTGAGTCATATGAAGCCTCCCCCTCCCACCAATTATTTCGGTTTGAGCTAAAATCATCCCTGAGCAAATCCTCATTCCGGGCAATGGCGGTAAGCTGGGTTACAGCGGTGGCGGTGCTTTCGGCGTGAGCGGTAGCAGTTGGGGCGGTTTGGGCGGTAGATGTGGCGGCGGCTACAGCAGTAGCAGTAGAATTACGTTCAGCTTGCGCTAAAGCGGTTGCTGCTTGAACTGTGGCTTGAGCATTGGCGCTGGCCGTAGCTATAGCTTGAGCCGTCTCGTTAGCTTGTACCTTGGCCGTTGCAGTGGCTCTGGCCTCAGTTTGGGCTGCGGCGGTAGCTATTTGAGCCTGGGCTATAGCCGTAGCAGTGGCAGCTTGACCTGGGGGGATAATTTGGGGACCCAACACCAGTCCACAGACGACCAAAGCCAAGGCTGCTCCACCAATTATCAAACCGCCAACCCACCAGGCAGCGATGCGTTTGGGTTGAGAGTCTACTTTAGGAGTGGACGCAGTCATGGTGTTTTCAACCGACGTCCCAACAGCCGTTTTACCATCCTCAGAAACATCAAGGCGCATCGTTTCGGCCAGCACTGCCTTGACCATCTCCCCGGCGCTGGCAAAACGGTCGGACGGCTGCTTGGCCAGCGATTTCAGGATAACTCGTTCCAAGCCTTCCGGCAGGGCCGGGTTCAGGGTGCGCGGCAGCGGCAGGGGGTCATTGATGTGCTTGAGCATGACCGCCATAGCGGTCTCGGCAGTGTAGGGCACTCGTCCCGTCGTCATTTCATAGAGAATCACACCCAAAGCGTAAATGTCGGTGCGGTGGTCAATCTTCTCGCCCCGTCCCTGTTCCGGCGACATGTAGGCCGGTGTGCCCATAATGCCACCGGTGACAGTTAAATTGCTGTTGTCTTCCAAGATTTTGGCAATGCCAAAGTCGGTCAACAAGCAATTGCCTCGCTCATCCAGCAAAACATTGCTGGGTTTTATATCTCGGTGTACCAGGCCACGGTAGTGGGCGTAATCCAAAGCATCGCCAATTTGGGAGATAATCCGGCCAATTTGGGCCAGGGGCAGCCGCCGGCCTTTGAGGAGGTCGGCCAATGTTCCATTTTGGATAAAAGGCATCACAATGTAGGTATAGCCGTCGGCAGCGCCATAATCATGAACCGGTAAAATGTGGGGGTGTTGCAGTTTAGCCAGCACTTTGGCCTCTTGTTCAAAGCGGGCCACAAACTGCGGGTCGTTGGCAAAATGGCGGGGGAGAATTTTGAGGGCAACATAACGGTCTACGTTGGGTTGATATGCCTTGTAGACCGCAGCCATCCCACCTTGTCCGAGGGGGGCGACGACTTGATAGGGGCCGAGTTGTTTGCCGGTCAGGTCTTCCATGTACACTCTTCCAAAATCAAGATTGACTCAGATCAGCCGGGTAGGATGGAAATTTATTAAAAATGTATAGCGGTCAAAGTGTTCCAGGTCGTGCTTGGCAATCGTCTCGAAGTATTACCCATCATTACCCAAGTCATCTAGGATAACTTGAACATGTTGTTTCAGAGTCGGTAGGTCCTTTTGAGTAATTTCCCACACTGCCGCCAAGTCAACCCCCATGTAGTTATGGATCAAGACATCACGCAGCCCGGCAACACGACGCCATGGGACTTCAGGGTATTGGGCACGAAGGTCTGGGGATAGTCGTTTCGTAGCTTCTCCAATGATCTCAAGCTGCCGGATGGTGGCATCCTGCCAGTGAGAGGTGAATATGAAAACATCGCGACCCACCGCCACATAAGACTCGATCTTGTTGATGGCGTCCAGGATATGCTTGAGATAAAGCTGATCGCCTGTCATAGGCTGACGGTTTCTTTGAGTACCTGCTCACGGATATAAGGGCTGAGGGCCGCTTCGGTGACAATATCGACCGCGCAACCGAGCAAATCTTCCAAATCTTGCTTGATGGCAATAAGGTCGAGTAAGCTACGCCCGGCATCCAGTTTTACCAAAAGGTCAACATCACTATCCGGCCCAAATTGACCACGAGCCACCGAACCAAACACACGAACATTTTGTCCCCCGTGACTGGCCGCAATCCTTACTATTTCCTCGCGGTTATGTTGCAAAATCTCATCAGTAGTCACAGGTCACCCCACCCCCAACGCCCGCTTGATCTGCGCCAGGTGCTCCAAATCGTGGTTGGCGATGGTCTCAAAATATTGCTCGATGGTAATCAAGCCCTGGGTGGGATGCCGGCCGGTGAGACCCCACTCCTCATCTTTGATCGACTCCAACCCTTCCAACGTGCGGGCGCGGGTTTGAGCCAACATCTGCAGCAGTTCGGTTGGGGCGGGAGCGCCGATACGCCCTTTCACCCCGGCGTTCCACTCGTGGATGTTAAAGCCCTCCGGCACCGTCTCTTTACCCTGGCGAATTTTATGAACGTGGATGCTCATGCCTCGCTCATTCTCGGCCAGGTGAGAGGCAACGGTCAGCACCGTCCAGGTATCCCCTTCTTCGATGACCGGCGTTTGCCACTGCTCCGGGCTGAGGGAGGTGAGCAGGCTTTCCAGTTCGGTTCTGTTTTGGTTAAGTTTATTTTTGAGGGTCGTTTTTTTGTCTGTCATCGCGTCACTCCAACCATAATTAACCGCAGAGCACGCGGAGAGCGCCGAGAAGTTTTTATAAAAAACTCAGCGAACTCAGCGTTCTCTGCGGTAAAATAATTTTGCCTTAAACTGAGTTCAGCAAATTCATGGCCGCACCTGGCCGCTGCCCAGCACCACCCACTTGTAGGTGGTCAACTCCTTCAAGCCCATGGGCCCGCGGGCGTGCAGCGGTTGGGTGCTGATGGCCACCTCGGCCCCCAGGCCAAACTGGCCCCCATCATTAAAGCGGGTGCTGGCGTTAACCATCACCGCCGCCGAGTTGACCTCATTGACAAAACGCATCGCGGTGCTGTAATCTTCGGTAATGATGGCGTCGGTGTGACTGCTGCCGTGGGTGTAGATGTGATCCAGGGCTTCATCCAGGTTGTCTACCACTTTAACCGCCGCAACCAGAGCCATGAACTCCGTATCAAAATCCTCCGGGCCGGCCGGTTTGACAGCCGGGTGATCCTCTAAAATCGCCAGGGCGCGCGGCTCGCAGCGAATTTCGACCTTGTGCCTGGCCCAGGCATCGGCCACGCGGGGCAAAATCTGTGGGGCCACCGCCTGATGCACCAGCAGCGTGTCCATAGCATTACACACCGAGGGCCGCTGCACTTTAGCGTTGACCACAATCGGCGTCACTTTGGTCAAGTCGGCGGCCACATCTACATACACGTGGCAAATGCCGATGCCGCCGGTGATGACCGGCACGGTGGCGTTTTCGATGGCAAATTGGTGCAGGGCTGCCCCCCCGCGCGGGATAATCATGTCAATGAGGCCGTTGGCCCGCAGCATCTCCCGGATCAATTCGCGGTTGGTTGACTCGATCAGTTGCACCCCTTCGGTGGGCAAACCGGCGGCGGTGCAGCCAATCCGCACCGTCTCGGCCAGCGCCCGGTTAGAGTGGGCCGCCTCTTTGCCGCCGCGCAAAATGGCGGCATTGCCGCTTTTGAGGCACAGGGCCGAAATGTCAATGGTCACATTGGGCCGGCTCTCATAAATTACCCCAATCACACCAATGGGAATACGCCGTTTGCTTACCTGCAGGCCATTGAGCATGCGGCGGCTCTCAAACTCCTCACCCACCGGGTCCGGCAGAGTGATGATGGATTTGACATCGTTGGCGATGCCTTCCAGGCGGGCGGGGGTGAGCAGCAGCCGGTCGAGCAGAGCCTCGCTCAGGCCATTGGCCCGGCCTGCGTCAATATCCTTATCGTTGGCCTCCAAAATGATCGGCTCACGCTCCATGATTGTTTCGGCAATAACCTTGAGCGCCTTATTTTTGGTAGCCGGATCGAGGTTGGCCAGTACGCGGGCCGCCTTTTTGGCCGCCTGGCCTTTGGTCAGTAGTTCATTGTCCATAACTGATTTTTCCTCTGCCTACTATAGACACTTGATTGGGGGATTGGTTACGTAATGACAAACTCACTCCGGCACATAAACGCGCAGAAAAACGGCCGGCTCCACTGCTTCAATGGTAAAATCACCCAGGGCGGCGGGCAGCAAGGTAAAACGAATGGCCTCCAACGCCAGGGAGCCATCTGCCCAACTGACCCGGCTTTGCCCCGATAGGATACCCCAAATTTCAAAGGTGCTGCCGTCGGTGCGCCCCCGGTAAAAGGCCGGAGCCTCCTTGAAAGTGACTCTCTCTACATTAAAATAGGGGCACGAGACCAGCAGTTCTTGGCGCAGCGCGTCATTTTCCTGGATGAGTTGGGGTTGGGCCGGGGCCGGTTCCACCTGCTGAAAATTTATCACCTCGAGCGCCTTGTCCAGGTGCAGCGGGCGAGGCTGACCGCTGGCATCCAGCCGATTCCAATCGTACACGCGATAGGTGGTATCGGAGTTTTGCTGAATTTCGGCCAGCACAATGCCCTGCATAATGGCATGCACCGAGCCGGCCGGGATGAAGACAGCATCACCGGCCTGCACCGGCAAACGATGCAGGCAAGACTCAAGCCGGCCGGCCGGCAGCGCCTGCCGGAAGGAGTCGGGCATTACCCCGGCTTTGAGGCCATAGATGAGTTCCGCCCCTGGCTGCGCCTGCAAAATGTACCACATCTCGGTTTTGCCCAGTTCCCCCTGTTCATGGGTAAAGGCATATTCATCATTGGGGTGAACCTGCACCGAGAGCGGCCGGTTGGCGTCGAGCAGTTTGATGAGCAAAGGAAATTTGCCGCGGGCCAGCATCGCCTGGCTGCGCCGGCCCACCAAATCCTGGCCTAACAGGGCAAGCACTTCTGGCAGGGTTTTGCCCGCCAGCGGGCCTTGCTCAACCTGGGTGGGTGAGGAAGGATGTCCGGAGATTTCCCAGCTTTCGGCCACGATACCGGGGGGTAAGGTGCGCCTCAATTTTTCAAGGTTGCGCCCGCCCCAGATATAATCACGAAAAACCGGGGTAAAAATGAGCGGATAGAGCTGTTTTGACATATAACAATTGTGACTCAGGAACGTTATTTGGGCAAATTTTAAAAAAATCTCAATTGTGCCAGATTTTACATTCATTTTGTGGTTTAATTTTCAGCGTGCTATAATCCGGCCTTTCCTGTTTGAGAACCGTGTAACTTAATTGTAACTCTGATGAGGTATAGTCCAAGTTGGGCTAACGTCTATCACCGGATTAAGGTTTAATTAGTGCAAGATGTAACATTCTTCTTGCGGTTTAAATTTCAGCGTGCTATAATCCGGTCTCCCAAACGCAGAGTAACCCCGTTGAAATAAATACACTCAACCCACTTCAATCAAGGAGGATTAGAGCCTATGGCCAAACGATCACCCGCAGAAATTCAGGCCCAGCGCGAAGCCTGGCTAGCCCGCAAAAACGCCAGAGCCGCCGGGCAGGAGGCGCCGGCTGAAGCGCCAGCCAATATAGCTGAAACCACGGCAGAACCGGTTGTCGAAACGATCCCAGAACCGGCAGCCTCTGCCCCGGAACCGGCCCCTGCTCCGGCAGCCCCTCCGCAAGCGCCTGAGCGCAAGCGAACTCCCGAAGAAGTGAGGGCACAGCGCGAAGCCTTTATGGCGGCTAAAGCCGCCAGAGCGGCCGGAGCCGCCGCTGCGCCTCCCCCCCCGGCCCCGACACCCCCCCCCCCCCCCACCCCCCCACCCCCCCCGGGCCCCCCCCAAACCGCGACCCCAA
>CAZDMM010000025.1:0-14315 GCA_964505845.1 uncultured Caldilineaceae bacterium | reverse complement strand
CCCGCGCCGCAAGCGGACGGGCATCTTACCCGCCGAGAATTTCTCAACTATGCCTGGTTGGCCTCGATTGCCCTGTTTGCCGTTGAAACTGTGGGGGCCAGCCTGTGGTTTGCCTTTCCCAATTTTAAGGCCGGTGAATTTGGCGGCGAATTCTCTATTGGCGATGCGGCCAGCGCCCTGCCCCAGGTAAACGCTCCGCCCAAACCCTATACCGACGGCAAATTCTGGCTGGTTAACGTGGATACCCAGGCGGCCGATGGTTCTCCTCGCAAAGGCGTTCTGGCGCTTTACAAAGTTTGTGTCCACTTAGGTTGTCTGTACGACTGGCAATCGGTGACCAGCCGTTTTGAGTGCCCCTGCCACGGGTCCAAATACACTCTGGCCGGTGATTACATCGCCGGACCGGCTCGGCGCAGCCTGGATCGTTTTGTGATCAAGGTAGTTGACGCCAGCGGAGCGGTGCTGGCTCAAACTGACGACAAGGGCGACGCGCTGGATATTACCGGCCACGAGAATGCCCAGTTGATCGTTGATACCGGGGCCAAAATTTTAGGCGCACCGATCACCACACCGGCCTAAAAACAATCTATCGAGCACAGGCCAAAGTTAAGGAGGAGTCTAAACGATGTATATTCCCGGTTCGGGTTTTATGCGTTACCTGTCCGAAAAGGGTATCAAACAAGCGATTGCGGATAAAATTGATGAAACCACCCGCGCGGTGCTGGCCGGGATTGGCCCCAAAGAGGCGCGCGCCCTGCTAAGAGGCGATGCGCCTACCGAAAAACCCAACCCCCGCTACCGCGCCCAGGTGAAATCGTTTATCCTGCACATTCGGCCCAAATTTTATCAGGAAGGTTCCACCTGGTTTACCCATACCTTCCGGTTAGGGTTAATTTCTACCTGGATGTTTGTGGTTGAAACCATTACCGGCCTGATCTTGATGATTTACTATACCCCTGCGCCGGAAGTGGCCTACTATGACATGATCAATATTTTGAGTAATGTCAACTTTGGCAAGTTCCTGCGTGATATGCACCGCTTGGGGGCCGAGTTGATGGTAATTTCGGTCAGCCTGCACATGGCCAGGGTTTACTTTACCGGGGCTTATAAACACCCCCGGCAGTTTACCTGGCTCACCGGGGTGGTGCTGCTGCTGGTAACGCTGTTTTTGAGCTTTAGCGGCTATTTGTTGCCCTGGGACCAACTGGCTTACTGGGCCGTTACCATCGGCACCAGCATGGCCGACGCCGCCCCGCTGGTTGGCACCCAAGCCAACCTGATTTTGCGAGGTTCGGCCGACATTGCCGCCGGTGGTCTGCTGAGATTTTACTTGCTCCATATCTTCTTGCTGCCCTTGCTGGCCATCATCTTTATCAGCATCCACTATTATAAAGTTTCGCGCGAGCACAGCATCTCGCTGCCGGCCGTGATAGAAGAGAACGAAGCGCCCCCGGACGTGATTGCGGCGGCCAAGCGCAAAATAGATTTGCTGCCCGATTTGATGACCAGCGAGATCATGTGGATTGCCCTCATCACGGCCGGTATGATTGTGGCCGTGGCCACCTTTTTCTCCGCCCCGCTGGAAACCCACGCCAATCCGTTAAAAACGCCCCTGCACACCACCGCTCCCTGGTATTTTTTGTGGTTGCAGGGGATGCTCAAGCTGGGCGATAAAACCTGGTGGGGCGTCATCTGGCCTACCCTCATCTTCTTGATCCTGTTTGCCGTACCTTATCTTGACCCCGGCCCCAGCCGTTTGGCCAAGAATCGCAAGGTGGGCATTACTGTGGGTATTATCACCTGTGTGATGCTGGTGCTGCTCACCTACATGGGGACAGGCTTGTGGGGCGTCCGGGCGCCCACCTCGGCAGAACTGGTACAGGAATTTATCCCCGAAGAAGGGGTCGGCAAAATCCGCAGTATTCCGTATGACCAACTCCTGGTAGGCAGCTATGACACCGATAAGCCGGAAGCCTGGCCGGCCGGGGAACTGGGAACCATCATGGCCGAGATGAAAGAGGCGGTTGAGCGGGAGTCAAGCAATCCAGATGGTAACTTCTTTAGCGGCAAGATGAATGTAACCATTGAAGAGTGGCAAACTGACCTGAGACGCATGACCATCACTACCTCTTGGGAAGAAGTGCCGGAGGGCGGTGGTGAACGCCAACAGCGCAGTGAGGTAAAGACCTTCTTCTTCCACAAAGACTCAAAATATGAATTACTTGATTAGGCGGGTGTGTTATTATGATTGACTCTAGAATCTTGGTCGGATTAATCAGTATCCTCATCGCCTTTAGCACAGTGGTTTACATTGGCATCGGTGATGGAGACCGGCGGGTAGAATTTGCGCATGCCTTCCAGGGTCGCTCCATTGAACGGGGAGCCGCCGTCTTTACCGAGTACTGCGCCCCCTGCCACGGCTTGCACGGTGAAGGCAATCCCGGCGTAGCGCCTACCCTCAACAGCAAATATTTCTTTACACAGCGGCTCAAAGATATTGGCTACCTGGGCACCTTGCCGGCTTATATCAAATTAACCGTAGCCGGAGGACGCCCGGTCAAGTCTGACCCCCAATACCCGCGCAACATGCCCACCTGGAGCGTTACTTACGGCGGCCCACTGCGGAACGACCAGGTGGATGACGTGGTCAATTACATCATGAACTGGGAAGCCGCCGCGCCTGACCTGGGTAATCCTAACGCCACGCCAACCCCGGTGCCCGGCAACACGCCCGAAGAGCGCGGCAAAAACCTCTTTACCGGCATGGGCTGTGTAGGCTGCCACATGGTTAACGGTCAAGGTGGGGCGGTTGGGCCTGACCTCACCCAGGTGTACAGCAAAGGCGAGGATTATATCCATCAATCCATTGTGCAGCCTAATGCAGTGGTCGTTGAAGGATTCCAACCCAATATTATGCCTCAAAACTTTGCCCAGCGCATGAGCGAGGAAAACATCAGCGATATTATCGCTTACCTCAAATCTGTCTCCGGCGGTTGATCACCCTGCTGCCCGCCACTCCCAGGCGGCTGGCTCAAGTAGGTCAGAAACCCGTTTTCCGCTACGCGAGAAAACGGGTTTCTTGTTGGTCACCAGGCTTTTGAATTTTTGGCCGGCTGTGCTACACTGGCTGCTCACTCTCAACAGGATAGGAGACTCCTTTGACTGAATTGGTTTTACTCAAACTCGGCGGCTCGGTCATCACCGATAAAACCAGGCCCTTTACCGCCCGGCTGGAGGTGATTGAGCGGCTGGCCCAGGAAATTAAAAATGCGCTGGCCGACCGGGGCGGCGATTTGCAGCTCATCATCGGCCACGGGGCCGGCTCATTTGGACATGCCGTCGCCGCCAAATACCAAACTCACCAGGGGGCGATTTCGCCCGAAAGCTGGCCCGGCTTTGCCGAGGTGGCCGACGCCGCCGCTGAACTCAACTACATCGTCATGAAGGCGCTGCGAAAAGCCGGTGTGCCGGCTATCAAATTCCAACCTTCGGCCAGCACCCGCACCCGCGGCCAGCAGTTGATGTATTTTGAGACTTTTCCTCTGAAAGAAGTGCTCAAACATGGCCTGGCGCCGGTGATCTATGGGGATGTCAGCGTGGATGCGGTACAGGGCATGAGCATCGTTTCTACCGAAAAGTTGTTTGACAACCTGGCCCGCGAACTTTCGCCCAACCGCATTATCCTGAGTGGTCATGTGGATGGGGTGTATGATAAAGACCCGCTCAAAGACCCACAGGCTCAATTAATTGAGGATATTGACAGCAGCAATTGGGCCGAGGTGGAAGCCATGTTGGGCGGCTCGCACGGTTTTGATGTGACCGGCGGCATGTTCAGCAAAGTGCGCGAGATGTATCGCCTCACCCTGGCCATGCCGCCCATGCAGGCCATGATTATCTCGGCAGAGCAGCCGGGGAATGTGGAAAAAGTCCTCAAAGGTCAGGCGGTCAACTTTGGCACGTTGATCAATTAAGGGTGTCAAGTATCACGTGTCAAGTGTCAGGTGTCAGATTTTTCTTGACACCTGACACTGAAACACGTGACACTGAAATACTTGACACTTAAACACTTGACACCGGCATATTTATCCGTGATTAACGGGATTCACCCAATGATCCAGAGCCATAAAAAAAGCCTTGGTATGCCGGGCAGAGATGATGCCTAAAATCCACAGGGGAACCATCGTAAAAAAGATGAGTTGAGCCAGGGAAAGGTTGGGGAACAACATGTCAAGCAGAAACAGCAGCCCTATCCCCACCACCGCCACCAGGCTAAAATTGATGACCCACAGCGCCAGCAAAAAATAGCCCGGCTCACGGTCATAAAGATAATCACAGCGAGGGCAGCCCGGCAGGGTGGCAAACCAATCGGGGATGCTTTCCACCTGGTTCAGGGACAGGAAAATCGGCGAAATACCACAGACCGGGCAGCGCAGGCGAGCCGCCCGGCGCAGGTAAAGCCAGAATTTTCGGATTGACGGTGATTTAGTTTCGGATGGACCTTTATTGACCATCACGGCAGTCCATACTCAACAGATCCAATTTTTAACTCGCGCACACTTGCCCCTGGCGCGCCAAGTGCCAGGGGGAGGCGCAGAGGCGCAGCGAAACAAGCAAAAAACTCGGCGTCTCTGCGCCTCCGCGGGAGAATTTGGAGCCACTGATACTCGAACAATACATCATCGCCCTACCAGTACCCCTTCACCGGGCGTAAATCGTTCCGGCGAGAGCAACACCGCGCTGTGGCCGGTTCCCTCTCCACCGGCAGCCGCCTCCCCGGCGCTCGACTGTAAGGCCGCCAGCCGCTCTAATTCCGGCGGCGTTAAGGCGTAATGGAGAGCGTGACGCACCAAATACTCCACCAACAAGCGCTGCACCTGCCGGCTCAAATCGGCGCTGCTGGTAAAGGGCTGCCAGCTTACCTCGGTTTCCCGCACAAAGGCTTGCCCGGCCGGAGTGCGGGCGATGCCTTTTTTGAGAAAGGCAACCACAGGCCGCCCGGCCCGCCGGGCCGTCCGCCACTCCAGGCCCACCGGGGCGCGGATGTCGCTGCCCAGCACCAACAGATACAGATCGGCGTTGCGGGTCGCCTCCAGGTCGAGCGGCTCATCCTTTACCGGCGACTGCACAATGCGCCAGGGCAGCGTCACCGGCAGAGCTGCAATCATCTGTCCCAGCGCTTCCCGTTCCGCCATCAAATCCGCCGCCGCCGAAATATAAATAATAACAGGGCGGTTGGAGTCAAATACTTTTTCTGCCATAATCCATTGAGTGGGTATCAAGTGTTTCAGTGCCAAGTGTCAGGTATGTAACCTTGCTACTCTGCAATTATGCTACTTTGCAACCTTGCCACTTGCTACCCTGTCCGTCTTCTCCACGGAATAAAGCGCGACACCCGCTGCTGATAAGCCCCATAGGCCGGGCCAAACTCGGCCAGCAGCCGCCGCTCCTCCAAAAATGAGCCAAGATAAAAGTACAGCGTAAAAACAACGCACACCGTGAGCCAATTGCTCGTCATCAACGGCGTCAACCACAGCAAGAGCGTGCTGAAAAAGTAAAGCGGGTGGCGCACCCAGCCATAAAAACCTCGCTCGCTCAAGGCGCCGCTTTCCACCGGCCGCTCCGCCACCAATTGGCTCAAGCCCAAAAAATGCAGCAACCCGGTTTGCAGCAGCGAGACCATCAAGCCACCCAGGGCCGCCATCTGACCCGCCAGTAGCAGCCAGCGCCAGGGGGAAGGTACGATATACAGGGTCTTATCTGGCAGCCAGACCAGCATGGGCAGAAGCGGCAGCAGCGTGACCACAGCAATGATATTATAGACCAGCCGGTACCAGCGATCAACCTGCGGCCCAAAAATACACCTGGCCCGGTTTTTCACGCCCAGCGCCGCCAGCCAACTGTGCAAAACGGCGTAAACGACAAAAAATATGATGATAATGAAGGCGCTCAACAGCCAGGACATCTTACGGCCACGCCGCCAGCGGCAGGCCCGTTTCGACCTCAATCTCCAACAAGCGGTTGTACTTAGCCAAACGCTCCGACTGGGTGATGGAGCCGACTTTGATCTGGTCGCCTGCCCAACCTACGGCCAGATCCGCCAGCCAGTTATCCTCAGTTTCGCCGCTGCGGGCGCTGATGGTGACGCGCCAGCCGGCGGCGCGAGCCAGCCGGTAAGCCTCGGCCGCCTCGGTCAGCGTACCGATTTGGTTGACCTTCAGCAGCAGCGCGTCGGCGGCTCCACTCTCAATGGCCCGGCGAATCCGGGCCGGGTTGGTGCAGAGCAGGTCATCGCCCAAGGCCAGCGCCCGCCCGGCCAGGCCAGCGCGCAGTTCCGGCCAGTGCGCCCAATCCTCCTCGGCCAGGCCATCCTCCAGGCTGACGATGGGGTAATGCTCTACCCAGGCCAGCAGTTGGGCAATCATGCCCCGGCTGTCCAGCGGCGCACCCCCCAAGTGATAACGCCCCTCGTGATAAAAATGGCTGGAGGCCACATCCACCGCCAGCGCCACCTCCCGGCCCGGCTCAAACCCGGCAGCGCGAATCGCCTCCACCGCATCGGCCAGCATAGCTTCGGCGCCGGGAAAAGGGGGAGCCAGCCCGCCCTCATCGGCGGTCAAAGCCCGCATGCCATATTTCCGCAGGCACAACCCGGCGGCGGCTTGATACACCGCAAAAGTCGTTGCTAAAGCTTCGTCAATGGTGCGGGCCGAGGCCGGCACAATCAAAACATCCTGGATCGGCGCTTGACCCCCGGCGTGTTTGCCGCCGCTGAACAGGTTGATGGTGGGGCGGGGCAAGGTGGTAGATAGACCTGACAGGTTTTGAAAACCTGTCAGGTCTGCAAAGTAGCGATACAGCGGCACATCCTGCTCCACCGCGCAAGCGCGGGCAAAGGCGAGCGAGACGGCCAAAAGCGCGTTCGCCCCCAGGCCAGATTTGTTGGGCGTGCCGTCCAGAGTGAGCATAGCCTCATCAAGCTGATGCTGCCGCTCAAACGGGTGTCCGGCCAGCGCCCGCTGTAGTTCGTGATTGATGTGGCCCACTGCCCGGCGGCAGCCGAGTCCCCCGTAGCGCTGCGGGTCGCCGTCGCGCAGTTCCAGGGCTTCGGCGGCCCCGGTTGAAGCGCCGGAGGGCACGGAAGCAATGCCTCGCGCCCCACTCGCTAACTGGCAGGTGGCGCGTACCGTAGGCCGGCCGCGGCTGTCGAGGATTTCCAGGCCGGAGAGAGATTTGAGGGTTGACATCATCGCTCCTATGATCAGAGATTAGAGATTGGAGATGGGGTGATTATAGCCCGGCTACGAATTGGCTGACAAGTTGAGGGATGGTGGCTGGTGGGGTGGGCAGCAGGGCCAGGACGGTTTGTCGCTGGCGGGCGCGGGCGGCCTCGTCCAGGTATTCCAGGGGTGAGCGCCCAGCGACTCGCGCCAGCAGGCAGGCCAGGGTGTGGCGCACGGCGCGGGCTTCAAAACCTTCGGGTCCGCATCCTTCGTAAATAACCCTCACCCCCACCCCCTCTCCCAGAGGGAGAGGGGAGTCGCGCCAGCGACGGGGTGAGGGATCTTCACCCACCATCTCCACATAAACCTGCCAATAATGCCGGGCGGCCTCAGTAAAGGCGGCGCGCTGCTGCGGCAGGTGATGGGCTTTGCTCAACAGATGGGTCAGCGAGAAGCCCAGGTCAAAGGCCGGGTCGCCCCAGTGGATCACCTCGTGGTCGAGCAGGATCAGCCGGTTTTGATAAACCAGGATATTTTTGGGGCTGTAATCGCCGTGAACCAGGGTCAGGCGGCAGGCGCGGGTTTCCTCAATGAGGTGGTGCAGAAAGTCGGCCGCTTGAGGCGCCTGCGTGGCAGTGTAACCGTAATACGGCTCCAGCCGCAGCGACTCAAAGAAGGAGCGGTCGGCAAAAATTGGGGCGAGTTCCTCGCGGCGCTCGTAGGCACGGCGGTGAATCGCGCCCAGCAGCCGGCCAAATTGGGTCACATGATCGCTGTCCAATTGACCGGCCAGCAGCAGCGTTTTCCAGTTGGCGTGCGGCTGAGGCACGGCCTGCATCGCTAACAGGTGTTGGGTGTGGTCTTCAAACAGCAGTGGCGTAATGGTTCCCGGCGGGGCCAGTTGGGCCAGCCAACGCAGCCCCAATGCCTCGCGGTGAACGCGCTCCGGGTCGCTGAACCAGTCCACCTGCACCCGCAGCTTGGCCAGGGCTTGTTTCAACACCCAGGCTTCGCCAATGGGCCGCTCCACCCACACCGTGCGGTTGGAGACACCCCCGGCCAGCACGCGGACGACCGGCTGCTCCTCCGGGCCGATACGCTGAGTTTGGCGCAGATAGGTTATTAGGGTGTCGGGTTGTTCGATGTTGAGCATACGAAATCCATTCAGCTTAGGGGATTTGAGGCAGTTTGGGTAAGGAATTGGACCACGAAATCTACGAAATAACACGAAAGGCGCGAAAGGAATAAACTGTAAAAGCGGTGAAAATTTAGCCTGAAAGTCAAACCTTTTTCGAGTCTTGCTTCTCCTTGCGGGTCGTTCGCGCTCTTTCGTTAATTTCGCGATCCAAATCTCTTGCTACTTCTGCGGGTCGGTATTCTTTTTAGGCGTGTAGACCAGCCGTTTCCGGCCCAATGGCTTTTCGCCAAAATTTACCAGCAGGCAGACAGGGTAGTTGCCATTTTGCAGGTAAAGCAAGCACTGCTCCACATCCTCATCGAGGATGGCGCTGCGGGCTTTGGTTTCCAGCAAAATTTCGTGGCTGTCATTCCAGATCAAAAAATCCACCCGGCGGCGGGTGATGACGATATCATCATAAGTGATCGGGATTTCAAACTCACGTTGAAACTGAATGCCCCGCTTGCTTAATTCGATGGCCAAGGCTCGCTGGTAATCTACCTCCATGCCATGCCGCCCCAACTGACGCTGAACCTCAATACACGCGCCCAACACCTCCCAGGAGAGCGATTCAAAATTATAACCCTTCTTAGAAGTAGCCATAGTTCTCAGCGTCCCCCTTTCGCGCCTTTCGCCGTTTTCGTAGCTTCGCGGTCCAAATACCTTACCTTACTTGGAATCATTTCGGAAGCTTCAGGATGATGGTTACGTAACCTTGTGTCCGGCCAACTCATAAACCATTTGGGTCGGCTGCGCCACTCGCTGCGAGGCATCTAAAATTTCCAGTGAGACAATATTGCCGCTGGCGTCGTAATCCAGGATGACGCCCGGTTTATCTTCATCACTTTCGACGACCGGCGTTTCAGCCAAGATGATGGTTAGCGTATCTGTTTCGGCATCATAAATTACTCTCATTTTTTATCTCCAATAATATTTTTGATGTTGTAACTTTGGGCCATCGGCTGCACCTGTTGGGTAATTCAAGATGGATGTACAAGATGATACCACAATTTTGGCCTGGGTGCTACCCTCCCGGAAGCTTAAAGCTTCCGGGAAGGTGAGGCGCTGGATTAAAAAATTTTCATTAAAAATTCATTGACGGTTCATGAAGGCGGAATATAATAAAGACAGAAAAGTGCGTCTGAGGTGGAGTAAAAGCATTTTGACTACGAAAAAGCGAAACTATCGAAAAACGCGAAACTTTTGACCCTAGCTGGCACACTTACCCATGTGACGGATGGATTGATGAGCTTAAAATCTCGCGCTTTTCGCCTTATTTCGAGCTTATCGTGTTCCATAGTCTTACTCCATATCAAACATGACTACGAATTTACCTTCCCAAAAGGTGGGGTAGACTATGCGCCTCCTGATTGTCGAAGATGAAAACCGTATTGCCAGGTTTCTCAAAAAGGGCCTGGAAGAAGAAAGTTATGCCGTAGATGTGGCCGCCGACGGCTCGGCGGCGCTGGATTGGGTGGCCGGGGCGCAGTATGACGTCATCCTGCTGGATGTCATGCTGCCCGGCTTGAACGGCTTTGAAGTCTGCCGGATTTTGCGCCAGCGCGGGGTGGCAACCCCCATCCTCATGCTCACGGCCCGTGACGAGGTGGATGACCGGGTGACCGGCCTGGACGCGGGCGCGGATGACTACCTGCCCAAGCCCTTTGCCTTCAAAGAGCTGCTGGCGCGGCTGCGGGCGCTGACCCGGCGAACCGCCGCCTCGGCCACACCAGAAACGGTGCTGAAGCTGGGCGACCTGACCCTGGACACCATCACCCACCGGGCCAAACGAGGCGAACGGGAAATTGAATTAACGGCCAAAGAGTACGCTCTGTTGGAGTACTTCTTGCGCCATGTGGGCCGCCCCCTCAGCCGCACCCTGATCCGCGAGAGCATCTGGGGCTACGATTATTACGGCGCTTCCAACGTGGTGGATGTGTACGTGCGCCATCTGCGCCAAAAGCTGGAGGCCCAGGGCGAGCCGCCGCTGCTCCACACCGTGCGCGGCGTCGGCTACAAAGCCGATGAGGTGGAATGACTTGAGAAACCTTCCCGGAAGCTTGGAGCTTCCGGGAAGGTAAACAGGCTGACGAGGTAGCATGAACATCCGGCTGCGTTTGACTCTGTGGTATACGGCAATATTGACCTTAATTATGGTCATCTTTGGCGCGGCGGTTTACCTGGGCTTGAGTCGCAGCCTGATGAATACGTTGGATAACCACCTCAAGCGCGAGGCGGCCCAGCTTATTGGCGGCCTTAAGTTTGAGGATTCAGGCCACGGCGATGACCACGAAAGCGATGATGAGCACTCCGTTATCGTAGGGCCACGGCTTGAGATAAATTATCACCCGGAGGATGGCGTCTTGTGGCGGATTCTCGATCAAAATGGCCGCCCCCTGATTGACCCCGGCTACCTGGCTCAAGTACCCCCCGGCCCCTGGGTCATCGCCTCCAGCCAGACCAGCCTGGATTACGCCCTGCTGCCCAACCAAACCCCCATCCGGGTTTACAGCGTGCCCTTTGTGCTGGAAGGGCAGGGGGCCGGCATTGTGCAGGTGGCCGAAAGTTATGCTCACATCCAGGAGGTGGAGCAGCAGTTGTGGCTGCTGATGGCCATCGCCATTCCTTTTATGCTGCTGGCCGCCGGCGCAGGGGGCTGGTTTTTGGCCGGCCGCGCCCTCAACCCCATTGACCACATCACCCAGGCCGCCCGGCAAATTAGCGCGGACGACCTGCACCAACGGCTCAATTTGAAGCTGCCCAACGATGAGGTGGGCCGGCTGGCCGTCACCTTTGACCAGATGCTGGCCCGTCTGGAGGACTCCTTTGAGCGGCAAAAGCGCTTCATCGCCGACGCCTCGCACGAGCTGCGCACCCCACTGACCATCCTCAAAGGGGATGTCGAGGTGGCGCTTAATCGCCCCCGCAGCGCCGCCGAGTACCGGGATACGCTGGAGATGGTCAATCAAACCACCGATCGCATGAGCGCCCTGGTGGAAGAGTTATTTTTACTGGCCCGCGCCGACAACCACCAATACCCTCTGCAACTTCAGACATTTAACCTGCCGGATTTGCTGGCCGACCAGATAGACAGCCTCATGCCCCGCGCCGCCGAAAAGGAGCTTACCCTGACTTTGGACGCCCCGGATAGGTTACCCCTGGTGGCCGACCCGGCCAAGTTGGCCCGCCTCTTTCTCAACCTGATTGACAACGCTATCAAATATTCCCATCCCGGCGACTCCGTCACCGTAACGGCCAGCGTCCAGCATGACCAAGCCCGCATCACCATCGCCGATACCGGCCCCGGCATCCCCCCCGAACATTTGCCCCACTTATTTGAGCGTTTCTATCGGGTAGACAAAGCCCGCTCGCGGCACGGGGCCGCCGAAGCCCAGAACAGCAGCGGGGCCGGGCTGGGCCTGTCCATCGCCGACTGGCTGGCCAAAGCCCACGGCGGCCGCATCGAAGTTGCCAGCCAGGTGAACCAGGGCGCCGCCTTCACCGTCTGGTTGCCCCTGCAACCGCCAGCGGCAGAGTAACTCCCCAATCCATACCAAGTGATCTTCAAGCTGGTAATTGGTAAATAGTAATTAGTAATTGGCCTCAATCCCTAATTACCAATCACCAATTACTCCCCAGAATATGAAAAAATTGTCATCAAAGGTTCACCGAATTTTCATAGCCGCCGCTTACACTGGTGATAAATACGCACCACGCACCACGTTGCACCTTATGAGATTTGATTTTCAAAATCGGTAGTCTCGATAATTCAGGAAGATTGGAAGGTTGGAAGGTCGGTCAATATTTACCAGCCTTCCCATCTTCCAACCTTCCGGGCTTTACCGAATTTGGTCGTCAAAACTCATTAGCCGACTGGGCGGGGCGCAATTTCAGTAGAACCAAAACTTATTATCAAGGAGCAATCATGCTAAAACATTTAAGTATCTTGCTGGCCGGCGGCCTAACCTTTATCGTCGTTTTTGCGGTAGGTGTGTTCAGCTTTTTGCCTAAGGAAGAGCCACCCCAACCGGCCGTGGTCGTGCCGGCCACCCCGCCCAATGCGGCTCAACTGCAAGCCAGCCTGGCCGAGCGAGAAGCGACCTATCAGGCCCAAATTGCCCAACTGGGGCAAACCCTCCAGGAGCGGCAGGCCACCTACCAAGCCCAACTAAAAGAGTTGAATACTCAAATTATCGAAGCCCAACAGCAGCTCAACCAACTCAAGGCCCAGGAGCAAACCTTATTGGGGCAGGCCGCCCAATTGGAGACCACCCGCGCCGAGCGGCTGGCCGCCTACCAGTCACAACTGGAACAGGTGCAAAAACAATACCAAGAACGCTATGCCCAGTTACAGAGCCAGCTTACCGAAGCCCAAACCAAGCTGGCCGAAGCCAACGCCCAATTGGGGCGATAACCTATAAGGATAGGAGTGTCCATGAACCTGCGGCACGCCACCGACGATGAAAATCCCTCACCCCGTCGCTGGCGCGCCTCCCCTCTCCCAATGGGAGAGGGGTTGGGGGTGAGGGCAATTTATACAGGAGATAAATTATGAAACGCACTATGGGTTTAATCACCGCCGGAACTCTAACCATGATCATTTTGGTAGTCACTTTGATCTTCGGTTTATCAAATTTTGCCAGCCCCACCCAGGCAGAGCCGAATAACGCCGCCAAGCCGGCCGTCGTTCCGCAGATAGATGTCGAGGCCACGGCCCAGGCCATCCAATTTCAAAACCGGCAAACCGAAATGCAAACACTGATGCAGGAACGAGAGTCCGCCCTCAAGGCCCAAATTGCCCAGAGCCAGCAGGCCATTGCCGAACTGGATAACACCTCCCAGGCGCAACTGGCCAAACTACGCTCGGAGTTGGTTGATCTAAAGGCCCAAATTGACCAGGCCAGCGCCGGTCTCCAGGCCACCCAAACCCATGTTAACCAACTGCAACAGGCAATTCAGGATGACAACAGCGTCTATCAGAATCAGCTAGCCACCATTCAAGCCAAGATGACCGAAGCCGAGCAGCAGATTCAAAACCAGTACCAGGCCACCTATGCGCAGTTACAATCAGCTTACAATGAAATTGCCGCTCGCCAGGCGGCTGCGGCTGCTCAAGTTTCCTCCGGCGGCGGTGGGGGGGGGGGCGGAGAACGTTCCCATCACGAAGATCATGAGGGTGATCACGAAGACGAAGGCGGCGACGACTAAAAATTCAAAATTCAAGGATAACAGGCAACTCTGATGATAACACCTAAAATTACATCCAAGTCATTAAAACAACAGCCCAGGCGGCAGCTAAAATCGGCGTTGGCCTTGTTGAGCCTGGCCGGGCTGGCCACCGGCTGCACCACTGCCCTGGCCCAGAACAACCAAAATGAGGCCCAAACTGCCTCCGGCGGCGCGGCTGCCGTGCTGCCCCCCCGGGTTGGCCCCCCCCCCCCCCCCCCCGCCCCCCCCCCCCGGGGGGGGGGGGGGGCCCCCCCCCCCCCCCGCGCGCGCCCCCCCCCCCCCCCCTGGCCCACCCCAACGCCCTGGCCTGCCCCCGCTGCCTGGCGACCCGCTCTGCCGGCCCTGCCCACCCTGGCCCCAATGCCGGTAGCGCCGGCGGTGAGTCAAATGGGTGACGTTCCCATCACCTATGGCCCGCCCGATGGGGTGGACGTTTTTGGCGGCACACTGCTGCGCTGGAGCTACGGGGGCGTTCTGGCCCCCGATGAGTTCTTTGACATCCGCATCAAACCTTACGGCAGCAACAACTCCGCCTTTGTGGAATGGACCAAAACGCCAGAGTATCAACTGAATCCTTGGAGCGGCTGGCAGCCCGGCCTCTACACCTGGCAAATCGGCATCATCAAAGGCACACTAGAAGGCGAAACCAAGCACTTTATCGCTGACACCGGCCGCGCCAGCCAGCCTTT
>CAZDMM010000024.1:7121-22126 GCA_964505845.1 uncultured Caldilineaceae bacterium | reverse complement strand
AACTCATGCCGGATTATGGGGCTGAACTAAAACCACAAAAACGGTTAGGGGGCAAAGCTGGCTTAAAAAAGAACGCGGTTTTACCCACCATCATTTTGAAAGAAGAAGATCGGGCACCCTTGTGTGCCTGGCAAAATACCAACAATGTTCCTATCCATATTTGGCATGTCTTCTACGATATGGCCTACGCTATTGCCTTTAGTGAAGCGCAACGGTTGATTGAAGAAGGTTATATCTTGCCAACCGAACAAATTTTTCAAGCTCCAGGAGGAGCAACGACTAAAAAGTCTCTTTACAAATTCTATTACCACTCTGGATACCCTCTTGGAAACGCTCTTGAAGAACCCCAACTCACTGCCAAACATATTGTAGATAAAAACGGTCATATTTTGCCATACGTGCATTTTGAAGGTGGCAAGATGTCGTTAAGAGACGAATCGCTACAAATCCTCCGAGAAATAGCAAATGCAAAAGGTTAATTTGTACAAAATTCCTGCTTCCGGTGAAGCCCGAGAATTGCTACGCAAAAAAGGTCAATTTTGGACACCCGATTGGGTTGCTGAAGCTATGGTTGATTATGTACTTGCCCATAACAGCAAGATATTATTTGATCCTGCTGTTGGCGCAGGGGCATTTTTTCGAGCGGCGAAAGTAATAGCGCGAGAAAAAGGCTTTCACATCACACTTGCAGGTATGGATATTGACCCGGCGGCATTGGAACAAGCGATTCACTATAATTTGACTACTGATGATTTTAGAGAAGTAAAAATCGGTGATTTTGTTTTCGAGCCTCCTCAAACAAAACTATCGGCAATTGTTGCCAACCCACCGTATATTCGTCATCATCGCCTCGCGGCAACTACCAAAGAACAACTCAAACAGTTAAGCTTACAAACTACCGGAAAGATTTTTGACGGGCGTGCCGGTTTGCACATTTATTTCCTGCTTCGCGCATTGACTTTGTTGGCGGAAAACGGGCGATTAGCTTTCATCATGCCTGCGGATACGTGTGAAGGTAAGTTTGCTAACGATTTGTGGCGCTGGATTACAGCAAATTTTGCATTAGACGCCGTAATTACTTTTGCCCCCGAAGCAACCCCTTTCCCCAATGTAGACACCAACCCGCTCATCTTTTTTATTCGAGAAGGGAAGCCAAAAGAAAACTTCTTATGGGCGAAATGCTACGAGGCTCAAACAAAAATGCTCAAGAGGTGGGTTCGTTCAGATTTTGGGATGGTACCCAAAAAAGGATTAACCGTTATCCAGCGTAGATTAGCTGAGGGCTTAACTACAGGTTTATCAAGACCGCCGGTAACGCAGAAATTGAGCCAATATGTTCTGGGGGATTTTGTGCAAGTAGTTCGCGGAGTTGCCACAGGCGCTAATGAGTTCTTCTTCCTGACCGACGAACAGATAAAGCAAATGGGGATTCCTTACAATTATTTCGTCAGGGCTATTGGAAGAACACGAGACGTTCCTACCGACGAAATAACCCAGACGACTCTAGACGCTCTCCAGGTAAAAGGTAGGCCCACGTTTCTCTTGGCCCTTGATGGCGAGACTTTTGAAAATTATCCCGAAGAATTGAAAAACTATCTCAGGTATGGTGAAACTCTGGGATTGCCACAAAGACCGCTTATCTCTCAGCGAAAACCCTGGTATAAAATGGAGTCACGAATTGCGCCACCATTTCTGTTTGCCTATTTGGGGCGGCGTAATTCAAGATTCATCCGCAATACCGCCAGAGTTATTCCGCTCACAGGTTTTCTTTGTATTTATCCAAAAAATGACGACCAGGAATATGCGGATCGCCTGTGGAAGATGTTGAACCATCCTGACACAGTGGCCAATCTAATGATGATTGGGAAATCATATAGTGATGGCGCAGTAAAAGTTGAACCTCGCGCCTTAGAAAAATTACCCATACCCAATAGTGTGATAGCACAATGCAGTTTACCCGTACAATTACGTTTATTTGAAACCCAAAATTCTTATTGAAACAGCTTACCTGCGCCAGCAAGGAACAGCACAGCTATAACAAAAACGCCGTGAGGGATAAATCCTCACGGCGTTTAATTTATGATTGATTGCTCCTTATCGCACCCTTAGAACGTGTTTCTTAAATGGCTTTGGGACATTTTTAGGCGCAGAAACCGGGTTTTTAAGCCTTAAAATGGCTGTCTCTTTGCCCAAAGTATGGTCGAATAGTTCTCAAAAACCCGGTTTCTTTTTTAAGAAACACGCTCTTAGACACCTGCACTTGCAGGCAGGTACAAATATACGACCTTCCCCTTCGACAAGTTCAGGGTCAGTCTACTCAGGGTGTGATCGGGGCTGGTTTTCCCCCTGTCTTCAGTCTTCCGTCTCCAGTCTACCTATCTGCCAATACTCAAAAGCCGGCCATCACTCCGCCCGAAGACCTCTGGGAAGTAAAACTCGTGGGCTACGGTGGGGATGACGTGGTAATCGCCGGGGAGGGTGGCCCGCATGGTGTAGCTGTACTCGTAGGTTCCCTTGGGTAGGTAGTCGGCAAAGAGCACCACTTTTTCATCCCGCAGTTCGCTGCGGGAGTACCAACGCCACCACCACCAGTAGTAGGGGTAGTCGTAGTAGCCCTCGCCACCGCCAAAAAAGACACGGCTCTGGCGAGTCAAGGTGGGATCCATGGCCAGCAGGCTGGTGGTGGCCAGGCCGGTGTCAATGGCCTCGGCCCCGGCGGGCAGGGGGTCTTCCACCACCACGTAGTACAAATCGTGCGGGGCGATGATGGTCAAATCTACCCGGATGACATCCCCCAATTTGGCCTCGCGCACTTCATTGCAAACCACGTTTTGATCTTTAGCCTGCTGCTGCAAACAGGATTCCAGGCGATAGCGTCGGCTGACATTGACCCCTCGCTCCACCGGCTCGATCTTTTCGACGGGCAGGTAGACTTTGAGGTGGGCGCTGTAGTACAGGCGGCCATTGCCGTCGGTGCGAGCCACGGCCAGCCGGTTACCGGCGTCGGCCAACAGATTGGCGATGGGTACACTGAATTTGACGCTCTGCTGCACGTTCTCTTTGGTGGCGCTGCCGCTGATTTTTTCGGCCCCGTTGAGCGAAACGGTGTAGTCATAGGCGGCGTCGAGTTCACCCGTCTGCGCCATCCAATCGGTCAGCGCGATGAGCGCCCAGGCGGTCTCCTGGGTGGTCTCCCAGATGCCTTCTTTGCGGGCAATCATCAGCCAGCGCACCACATTGGGGATGAGGGCGTTGTCCGGGTCCAGCCGGGCCAGCGCATCCAAGATGATGGCGGTGGAGCGGGTGTCGGTGTTCATGGCCCACCAATCGTAATTGTCCTCTTCCCAATGGGCCCCGGTGGCGCTGAGGATAGCGGTATTGTTGAGGTCCGAGAGCAGGGTTTTGATCTGGTCGCCGGCCCCGGCCTGGTCGCTCAGATTGAGGGCCAAAGCCAGGTAGGCCCGGCCGTAGTGGGCCAGTTTCTCACGCGCGTCGAACAGGCTGGCCAGCGTGTCCCGTGGGGCCTGCCCACCCTCGGCTAAGGCATACAAAATGAAAGCATAACGGTTAGCATCGTAATACGTTAAACGTTGAACGTTAAACGTGGAACTGATATGGTTGAGCAGGAAGTTCTGGCCATTGGCCAAAACGGTGGCCGAAACATCCACCCCGGCCTGCCGCGCTTTGGTCAGCGCAAAGACCACGTAGGAGGTGACGTAGACATTGCTCTGGTTGGTGGGCCACCAGCCCCAACCGCCGTCGGAATTTTGCTGGGTGTACAGTTTGTTCAAACCCTGCTCCACCAGGCCGGGCAGCCTATCGGCCAACTCCTTGTTCTCGATGCCCAGCTTTTGCAGGGCGTTATAAGTCAACACATTGGGCAAAAAGCGGCTGACCGTCTGCTCGGCGCACTCGTACTCGTAATGCTCCAGGTACGACAGGCCATCGCGCATGCCGGCGGCCAGGCTGGGGTCAAGCTGCACACTCAATTCGCCGTTGCGGGCATCTACCCCCCCCATCCCCCCCGTTGACGGGGGGGTGAGGGGGGGTAAGGCCACCACTTCCGTCTGGCTGCCGCCTTCCACCAACTGCCCGGCCGTTCCCACGATGTCGGGGGCGGTGTAGCGCAGCACCTTCAAGCTGCCGTCCGGGCCGGTGGTCAGGCGCGGTTTGGCCGCATCGTTATACTCGCCGCTGACCGCCGCAAAAATCAACTCGGTGGTGATAACGTCCGGCACGGTCACATTCCAGGTGACTTTGCTTTCGCCGCGAGCGGGCACGCTGACGGTCTGCACCGGGGCGGTGTCCGGCTGGATGTTGACCCCCTGGCCCGACAGGGTGACTTCCACGCTCAAATCCTGATCGGTGTTGTTGGTCACGTTGGCGGCCAATTCGGCCCGGTCATCCACAACGAAGAAGCGGGGCGTCACCGGTCGAATCAGCAGCGGCTTGGTGACCACCAGTTCGGAAGTCCCCTCGCCCACGCGGGTATCCTCGGTCAGGCCGACGCCGCGCATGACCCAGGTGGTCAGGTTGTCGGGCAGCTTCAGGCTGACCTGCGCCTGCCCCTGCTCATCGGTCACCACGATGGGGTTCCAATAGGCCGTGTCGCTGAACTCTTCGCGCACATCCAGGCCGGGCGGCAGCGGGGCGGGTTGAGCCGCAGCCTTAGATTCCTCGGCCGGCGCGGCGGCCAGCATTGGCGCTTCGGCGGCATCCCGCGCTACCCCGTCAGCCATCGGAGGAGACGAGGTAGGCTGGGGGGCGTTTTGCGCGACTCCCCCGGCGGCGCTCTCTTTTTCGGCAAACTGGTCTTGATCCAGGCCCAAATCCTGGGCCAGTTCCAGCAGCAGCCGGTTGACCGAGACGGCCAGACCGCTGGAAGTAGTAATCCCCAGGCCGCGCCGGTCATAAAAAGCCTTGACAATCGCTTCGGGTTGGCGCGGCAGTAGGGTCAGCACGGCTTTATCCACCAAATCTAGCGATAGCTCCGCCCCGGCCACCGGTTGGCCGTCAACGGTGGTAGCGGCGATGTTGTAATTAATCTCCTGCCCCGGTTGCCCCTGCTCCACGCTGGGGGTGAGATTGATTTTGAGCAGTTGCGCCACCGGCTTCACGTCAAGCGGCAAGATGCCGACCTTGTAATCGGCCAAGCGAGGCGCCCCCCCCTCTTGCGGGCCTTCTCTACCTTGAACCAAAACTACGGAAACATAGATGTTCGGTACATAGTTATTGGTTATTGGTAGTTGGTAAGTGTAGCTACTGCCGGTCATCTTGATGACCTGGTGCTCGATGATGCGGCCGCGCTCAATGGTCACCAATGCCTCATGCTCCCCCCGGAAAGGTGAGGGAATCAGGATTTCGGCGGTTTCGCCGGGGGTGTATTCGGCCTTGTCGCTGATGAGGGTGATGCGGTCGTTGTTTTCGCGCCGCCAGGAGATGTTTTCATCGCCGGCTACCCAGACGAAGAGGGAGGAGCGGACGTTGGAAGTTGGAAGGTTGGAGGGTTGGAGGGTTGCGCCGCTTTGCGTCCCTTCGAGATGCGTGCCTTCGGCAGGGTTGGACAGTTCATTGGCAGATGATTGTTCTGGAGTGGTGAGCGTGGCTTTGTCCTGGGCGATGATTTGATACGAGCCGCCTTTGGGCGGGGTGAAGCGAGCTACGGCCTCGCCCTGGGCGTCGGTGGTGACGGTGAACTGGTCAATCAGTTCTTTTTTGGTTTCCGAAGTCCAATAGCCGCCGCTGCCTTCCTCCACAAAGGTATTGACCCACTCGTAACGCAGAATTTGCACATCCAGTTCTTTATCCGGCAGGCGCTGGGCGGCCCAATCCACGGCCACCAGGTTCACCGCCGTTTCCTGGTCGGCATCGGCCACGTACTCCTGCGGGCTGAGGCCGATGTAGTAGTCGCCCTTGTGCATGATGACGCTGGCCCGCCCGGAGATAACCTGGTTGTCCGGGCCGGTGGCAGTAGCTTCAATAGTCAGGCGATAGCTGCCGGTGGCCAGAGCGCTGCTCAACTCCTGACCGTCAAGCGTGAGATTGATTTTGCCGGAGGCATCGCTGACCCCGCTGCCGCTCATAACCGTCTGAGGGGTAACGTCTCGATACCACCACCAGCAGTCAAAGCAGACATACGGGTCGTCGGAGTCGTCAAAGCTGTAGCCGCCCAATTGGGCCGGGTCAAAGCGGTAACTCTCGGCCAGCACATTCCAACTGACCGGGGCGTTGGCCAGCGGCCCGCCAAAAAAGTAGGTGGTATTGATGGTGGCTTCGACATCCCGGCCGCGCAGCAGTTCGGTGCGGGCCGGCTCAACCGTCACCTGGAACTCCGGCGGGCGGTAGGCGGCCACCTGGAAATACTGCTCAAAATATTGGCCGCTAAAATCAATGCCGATGACGTAAGTGCCCAGGGCTGCGCCTTCCTCCAGCTTCACCTGGCCGTTAAAGGTGGCCGCCGGGCTGAGGTCAACCTGTTGGTCAAGGATAGCCTCGCCGTTGGGGTTGCGCACCGTCACATGCACCTGGCCCAGATCGGGCCGCTTGAAGTTAACGTCATCCTCGGCCCGGATCACGCCTTTAAAATTGATCGCCTGGCCGGGGCGATAGATGGGCCGGTCGGTGTAGATGTGGGCGGCAAAGTCCGGCAAGCCGTAGGCCACCGTCAGGCCAAAATCGTAAGGGCTGACCCCCTGCGACCAGTTTTCGGCCACGGCCGTAAAGCCCTGGCCGCTGCCGTCGGGCAGAACCACCGCCAACAGCCCGGAACGGCCGGTCTGGTGGCTCAAGTCCAGCCGGGCGATACCGTTTTGATCGGTGCTTGCGGTTCCAAAGGAAGCGCCCTGATCATCATAAAAAGCCACCGCCAGGTTAGCGACAGGCCGGCCGCTGGCTAAATCGGTGGCCCAGACCAGGGCGTCTCGCTGGCCGGCTTTGAGGGTGAGGTTGGTTTTGGTCACCACCATGATATGCTTTTGGCGGTAATTGTAATCCCGTGGAATCTGGGGTGAGTCGGTATCGAGCAGGTACAGTCCCGGCTCCAGCACGCCGCCGCCCTCAACCAGGTCAATCGCTTTGAATGACTGCTGGTCGGCGGGCGCTTCCAGCCGCTCCTGCCACTGCCGGATGAGGCTGGCCGGGTCGGGTTGGTAATCATTGAACTCCCAATAAGGGCGTACAATCAGGGCCGGGTCCAGGCGGTAGAGCCGCAGGTTGAGGGTATTGACATTGACGTAGGTCACAATCATCTTGGCCGGCAGGTCGGCGTCATACGTACCGATGAGATCGGGCGTGCGCAGCAAATAATTGGGGTTGAGCGGCGCGGTGCGGAAGCGCACGGTCAAGTTTTCCTGGGTTTTGTTGCCGTAGGGGTCTTCGATGCCGGGGGTGATCCGCACCTCGTAATCGCTGGACGGTTTAGCCCCAAAGCTGAGGCTAAAAGAGTTATCCCAGGGCGAGTAATAGGTGTAAACCAGGGTGGGGGTGACGGGCAGAGGTGGGGTCATGGAGATATGGGGCATGACCGTATCCGGGTTGATGGGGGTGTTGAAGATGAGGCGGAAATTAGTGTAGGGCGAGGCGGACTGCTCGCCATTTTGCGGTTGGGTGGCGACAATTTTGGGCAGCGGCACGGTGGTAAAACTGAAGGTGTAAGGATTGAGCATACCGTTGCCCCCGGCCTGGGAGGTCAGCCCGGCCTCCAGCGTTACCTGGTATGTGGTATCAAAGGCCAGGCGCTCGGTAGGGGTAAAAGTGAGCGTCTCACTGATGACGGAGAAAGTTCCGGCTACCTGCCCACCGCCAAACAGCCCGCTGGCTTTCAGGCTAAACTTATCCTGGGCCGACTGCGGGTCAACCGGCTGGTTGAAAGTGACTTGCACTGGTGTTTCGATGGGGACGAGGGTTTGGCCATCGCTGGGCGAGACATAGACCACTTCGGGCGGTTGGGTGGTAAAGCTCCACTCAAAATCCTGGGCCAACAAATTGTCCCCGGCGGCGTCGGTCAAACCGGCTTTGACCCTGGCTTTGTAAGTTATCCCGCCGCCCATGGGTTTTTCCGGCTTGAAAATGTAAATGGAGGTATTGAGCCACTCCCCTGTGCCGCTGATGGCCGGCTCAAATTCGAGCGGTTGGGGGAAGTTTTCGGCCTGCTGCAAGCTGGTCAAGGGCACCACCGGCCGGTTGAACATAACCGTAATGGTGGCGTTGGCTTCAACACCGCTTGTGCCGTCGGCGGGGATAACCTGACCTACCTCCAAATAGCCGGTGGTGCTAAAGCGAAAGGTAAACGGCTCGGCCAGCGGCGCGCCATCCTGGGCCACAGCGGCCTGGGTCAGAATTGTATCAAAAACGGCGTCACGGTCAAGCGGCTGGTTGGGGGTGAAGCGCATAGTGCGCCCCTGCGGGTCTGGCCAGGAAATCTGCCCCTCAATCCGGCGCGGCTGGGCTTCGGCGGATTGCAGGCTAAAGGCGGCAGCGGTGGCCGCCTGATTCATGGCCCGGTCAAAGGTCAGTTCGATGACGCCGTCGGGCCGGAGTTCTTCGCCGCGCCGGGGGATGCGCTGGACGATGATGGGTGAAACGGTATCGGCGGCTACCGGAGTATAGGCCACCGTCGGAGGCGGCGGAGGGCTGGTCGGGGTGGGCGTCGGTGAGGTGAGGGCAGCCGGAGTTGGGGTAGCGGATTGGGCCTCGGCCTCGCCGTTGAGAGAGCAGGCGGCGAGGAGAAGGATGAGGGATGAGAGCAAAAGGATGAAGGGGGTGAGGCGTAAAACGTAAAACGTAGAACTTGACGCTGGACACCTGCGCTTTGCGCACCTTTGGCGACTTGATACTATTTTTTGAGGCATGGGGACTTCTCCTTGTGGGCTATTCTCATGATACATAGACGCGGGCGGGGGTCAAGGAGTTCCCTTCAATATTTCTGCCAAAATGTACAAGCGGGCCGGACGTAGGAGCCTGGCCCGCTTGTTTGGCGCTGCAAGCCAGGCTAATGCAAGTGCTGAAGTTTATCCGGGTTCCACACCGTCCAGATGTCGGTAATGCCCGTTTCGTTGCTATCGAAACTCATCACGCCAATCACCTGATTGGCAACCCGAAACAGAAGGGAGGGGACGCCGTTCACCTCAGCCGGCTCAATGTCAGACTTATCCGGCCGCTTGCGGTAGGCGCCCAGCAGCAAGCGGGCAATAGGCTCCCGGCCTATCACCGGTTGGCGGGCAGCAGCGGCTTTACCGCCGCCATCTGACCATAAGATAACATCCCTGGCCAGTAATGCAGTGAGGGCCTCCACATCGCCGGTTTGAATGGCCTGTAAGAAGCTGGCGACCAGCTTTTGTTGGGTCGCCGGTGCAGGCGTAAACCGCCGCCGCTGCTGCTGCAAATAGCGCCTGGCCCGATGGTAAACCTGGCGGCAGTTGGCTTCGCTTTTCTCCACCATACCGGAAATTTCGGCATAATTGAAATCAAACACCTCGCGCAGCAAAAACACGGCCCGCTCCAGGGGGGAGAGATTTTCTAACAGCACCAGCGCGGCCATCGAAATCATTTCATATTTATCAAGCGGAGTTGCCGCCGCCGCGTCGGTTCTGAGCGGTTCCGGCAGCCAGGGGCCGATATATTCTTCTCGGCGCGTTTTGGCCGATTTGAGCTGGTCCAAGCACAGACGGGTGGTAATGGCACTCAGGAAAGCCTTGGGCGACTCAATGGGGGTAGTGGTGTTGAGGTAACGCAAGTAGGTTTCCTGGACCATATCCTCGGCTTCCATGACGCTGCCGAGCATGCGATAAGCAATCGAGAACAATAAGGGACGATACATTTCAAACGTTTTTATAGGCTTTGTTTCTTGAGCGTGCATCTTGTTCTCCAAAACCGAGTTGGACTTGAGGGGCTAACTCCACCCGAAAGCCGTCCCGCCAACTCCCATAGATGGGCCGCCAGCCGAGCTGTTGTTTTGCTTTTTGATTAGAAGCTCCTCGTTGTTCCGTCATAAAATAGACGCCATAACGACCCGCCGCCAGCCGCCCGATAAATTTTGGCAGGCGCAGCGGACGCGGGGCATGCAGCAACTCGGCATAGACCGGCAGCCACTCCCGCACCGGGGCCGGCTCATCATCCACAATGTTGTAGGGGCCAGGCTGGCCCTGGCTGAGGGCCAAAACGGTGGCCGCCGCCGCATCCTCGACATGAATAAACGAAAAGACTCCTCCGCCATTGCCGATGATGGGGATGCGCCGGCGGCGAACGTCTTCGGTGAAGGCGCCATCCGCAGCTAAGGATGTCCCCGGCCCGTAGAAATACCCGTATCGTAGAATAATACCTTCAATGCCGGGTGTATTCAAGACGGTGTGCTCAAGATTCTCAAGGGCGTGGACGTTGTCGGCAAAATCGGCCGGTGCATTTTGGTAGAGCGGCTCGTCCTCGGCCGCCGGCAAGGTGCTGGTTGGCGCATAGAAAGTAGCGATACTTTGGGCCATAAAGCGGCGCACGCCGGCTGTTGTGGCTGCGTCCATCAGAATTTGGGTTCCTTCGGTCCGCAGCCGGTTGGTCGCAGCCAACGCCTGCTTGATCTGACGCGGGTCAATGCGCGGCGGCAGGTTGGTCAGTTGATGGATCAGCACCTCCGGCCGGGCTGCGCTGACAATTTCCTTCACTTTGTCCCGGTCGAATACGTCGCAGACGACAGGCCTGGCTCCGGCCGCCTGGATTTGTTCCACCCGGTCTTGAGAGCGAGTGATGGCCGTTACCTCGTGCCCGGCTCGCGTTAAACGGAGCAGTAAGGGGCGTCCGATGGCTCCGGTTGCCCCGGCAATAAAGATTTTCATAAGATTACCTCCTTAATCACAATGAATTCAGCCTCTGCTTTAATGAAGCTGCTATAACATGAGACGAATAAGGGGGCTGATTTGTGACAGGGGCTGGAATTTAACGGGGAATTCTCGCAAGCCGGGGTACATCACCCAGGAATGAAAATAGCGCAGCCGAGGCATCCTCATGCCTCGGCGGGTAGGAATGTGCCAGCTACGGCAAAAAATTGGATCCACGGATGATAGCGGCTTGACCTGCCCCTAACTCATCTACCCACAACCGCACCTCCTCCGGCAAGCCGCCTGCTTCCTCAAAAATCAGCAGTTCATTCTCGGCTTGCAGCCAGGAGACCGGGACTTTGTAAAACTCTTGCGGCCCTATCTGCCAGTAGCGGCCCAGGTTGTGGCCGTTGAGCCAGAGCTGGCCCTTGCGCAGCCCATGCAGGCTCAGTTTGAAGGGGCCGGGGCCATACGTATCGGGGTGGTAGGGGAAACGGGTACGAAAGAAGATGGTGAATGGTGAATGATGAATGGTGAATGGTCCCAAAGGGATACCCTGGCGGTATGAATTGTGAGTGGGCGGTCGGCGGTCAGCGGTCGGCGGTCGGCGGTCGTCAGGGGTGACCCCGGCGCGGAAGCTCCACTCGGCTTCAATAGGTTGAGCGGGGTCATAAGTCAGCAGCCAGGCGCGCCAGGGGAAACCGGCGTAGTCGCGGATGTAGAGAGCAATAAAGTTCTGGCCGTCGGGATTTAATTTGTCGCTGACATCGTACTTAAAGAAGCCGCCGCCGTAGTGACGGCTGAAGCGGATGATATTTTGCCCGTTGATGTACAAGCCGCCGGGGTTGCGGTCGCCGGTAAAGTAGAGCAGTGCCCGCCGGCCAGGGGGAACATGGAACTCACGCAATAACCAGACATCCGGCCCGCTGAAAGGAAAGGCGGACAAATCTACATTTTCGGCGTCGGGGCGGACGTGGGCCGGTTTGGCGTTGGCGATGGCCTCGCCGGCAAAGGTGGCCTCCTGCCACAAGGCTGTCCAGCCACGGGTCAGGTCTTCCTGCTGGCCGCCCCAGTAAAGGGTATCGGTCAGCCCCTTGCGCTCGCCCAGGCCGGCGCCGTAGTTAAAGCGGCCCAGGTTGTCCACCAGCAGCCGCAGGTCGTGCGGGCCGGGCGGCAGAGCGAGCGGCAGGGCCAGGGTGGGGCCGTCGGGGCCAACGCCGAGCGTACCGGCATAGTCGCCGTCCACAAAAAGGTGGGCGCGGTCGTTCAGGCCGGGGGCGGCAAGCGTTGGAGGGTTGGAGGGTGGGAAGGTTGCAGGCAGAACAGCGCGATACCAGCCGTAGCCGAGGTTGCAGCCGAGAGCTTCGAAGGGTTGGGGGCGGTCGAGAGGTTGCCATTGGGCTTCATCGGCCAGTTCCTGGACGGCCAGGGGTTCCCATGTTTCCAAAAGCGGCGGATTGACTTGGGCCGGCGGGGTAGAAACCGGGATGATTTGGCGGGTTCCATCGCTGCCCAACCAGTAAAAGGGCGAGACGCCGCGCCGGTCAAGTTCGAGGGCCAGGTGGCCGGTCTCGCTGGTGTGGTGGCTGTACAGATAGTGCGGCCCGACGACAAACCCGGCTTCGCCTGCGGGCCAGCAGCGCTCGGCGCGGGCCTGGGTGAGGAGGATGAGGGTGAAGGGTTGGAAGGTTGGAAGGTTGGAGGTTGGAAGGTTGGAAGGTTGGAGGTTAGTTTGAACGACAATAGGCCGGTCGGTGAGCCAGTAGCGGAGGTGGAGGGTGTCAGCGGTAAGGTGGCAGTCGGTTCCGTCGGGGTTGACGATTTGCCAGTCGCCGCCGGACAGGGCAAGCTGGCCGGTTTCGCCCTCGAAGCCGTAGACGATCAGCGTTTTGCGGCCGGCGGCGTCCCAAAAACCCAAGATCCGTCCGGTGTGGGAGAGCAGAATCAGGCCGCTGTCGGCCAGGGGCAGGTGGGTGAAGATGGGTTTGATGCTGGCGGCTTCAACTTCAATCGTGAGACGCTCGACCGCAGCCGAAAATCCAACAGAATCGGCAGTTGGCAGTCGGCAGTCGGCGGTCGTAAAAAGCTGGTAGCTCTGCCGTTCCCCTGTATCGTTGCGCAGGAAGGTGGCGGTGAAATCGCCGTTCTGGACGTTGCGCAGGATGGCCCCGCCGCCGGCAGCCCGGCCGGCCACAGCCCGGGCGGTGAGCACCTGGGGGCCGCCCGCTTTGGCTCCGGCCAGCAGCGGCGCGAGGGTGGCCCCCAGCGTCCCCAGGAAGAGGTGATGCCGCCGGGCCATGAAGTACTTTTCGGTCAGGCCGCCATACTCGCTCACGGGGGCGTCGTAATCGTAAGAGGTGGTCATGTGGATGGTATCGCCGCCGACGGTGCGCCCGCCCCAAAAGGCAAAGTTGGTGCCGCCGGCCCACATCCAATGGCTAAAGCCCGGCGCGCCAATAGCGGTCAGCTCGTGCAAACGCTGATCCAGGCTGGCGGCGCTTTTGCCGGTGTGCCGGCTGGCTCCCCAGTTGTCAAACCAGCCGCTCCACAGCTCGCTGACGATCATGGGATTGTCGGGCCAGACCTGGCGGGTGGCCAGCAGTTTTTGGTCAATGCCGGCCCAGCCGTTGCGAAATTCCGGCCAGTCGCCGCCAGCGCCCATGCAGGTGTAGAGTGGCATAGTGACGCCGCGCTCCCGCAAATCCTGGGCCAGGGTTTCCTGGTGAGCGTCGTGGCCGTAAACGCCGGAGGCCCAATGCTCATTTTCAATCTGTACCAGGATGACCGGCCCGCCCCGGTCGAACTGGCGCTCGACAATCAAGGGCAGCAGCGTATCAAACCAGCGCCGGGTGGCGGCCAGGTAGGCGGGGTTATCCAGCCGGTAGGCGATACCCGGCTCGTTGGCCAGCCAGGCCGGGAGGCCGCCGTTTTCCCACTCGGCGCAGATGTAGGGGCAGGGCCGGGCGATGAAGTACAGGCCCAGCTCGGCGCACAAATCTATGTAGCCGGGCAGGTCGGCCAACTCTTCAAAATTAAAGCGGCCTGGCGCGGGTTCGTGCAAATTCCAGGGGATGACGGTGTCAATGGTGTTCAGCCCGGCGGCGCGGGCTTGGCGCAGAATGTCCGGCCACTCGGCGCGCGGGAAGCGGAAGTAATGAATCTGGCCGGAAAGTAAATAAAAAGGACGGCCATTCAGGCTGAGGCCGTCGCGGCTGAGCGTGACAGTGGGCATTTGATTAAGCCTCGCTTTTAACTCTGGCAATAATCTCCAGGAGCAACCCGGACCGGATATGCAAGGTAGACCGAGCAGGCAGGTTTTGTAACGTAGTGATCACCTGGTCGCGGGAGCGTTGTTGGCGGCGTAAGGCTCGCAGCAAAACACCAATTGTACCGTGAACCTGATAGCCCCATGTGACTGCGGCTAAACGAGCGGCAGCATTGTCGGTAAGAAAAATAGCTCTGGGATGCTCCTGCATCAAAGTCAGAGCTTACCCCTGGAGCAGACTCACTCATCACCGTACAGACCCCACTCAACATCTTGCCAGATGAATTCTTCCATCAGTTCCGGCCGGTGCGATTCTAAAAACCAGCGCAAGGCGTCCAAAACAACCTCATCCAGGCTGCGAAACCAGCCAGCTTCAACCAACTTCTGCGCTTGGGCCAACAAGCCAACAGGAATTTCCGTTTGAATGGTATTGGTTTGAACTTCGGCCATAAGTTATTTCCTCGTGCTGTTGAATAAAATAAACACGCATGATTATGCGCTGAATTGGAAGCGGTGTCAAAGCCGGAAAATTCACCCCTTGATCACTTAAACAAAACTATTTCTCACTCCACCCTCTGGCCCGCTCGACGGCGCGCTGCCAGTGAGCGTAGGCGGCGTCGCGCTGGTCGGCGGAGAGGCGCGGCTCAAAGGTGCTGTAGTCGCCGGGGATGGGCGGCAGGCCGGCCAGGGAAGGCCAGACTCCGGCGGACAGGCCGGCCAGCAGGGCGGCGGCGCGAGCGGTGGTTTCGGTGAAACTGGGCCGGATGAGGGGGATGCCCAACTGGTCGGCCATGATCTGGCAAATCTCGTTGCTGGCCGCCACACCCCCGCCCAATTTTAACTGCTCCACCCGCAGGCCGGTTTCCATTTCAATCGTTTCCAGGATCACCCGCACCTGAAAGGCCAGGGCCTCGACAAAGGCGCGCACAATGTGG
>CAZDMM010000024.1:0-7111 GCA_964505845.1 uncultured Caldilineaceae bacterium | reverse complement strand
CAAAAATCGTGCCGCGCGCCGTGGTATCGTTGTAGGGCACAAACAGGCCGGTAAAGGCCGGCACAAAAACCACCCCGGCCGAATCGGGCGCCGAAGCCGCCAGCGGCCCCACCTCGGTGTGATGATCTATCAGGCGGACGTGCTCGTGCATCCAGCGGATGGCCGAGCCGGTGGCGGCGGTTTCGGCCTCAAGGCAGTACGTATGGGTGATGGGTGATGGGTGATCATCGGTCTTTTCCTGGCGGTCGGCGGTCAGCGGTCGGCGGTCGTCTTCCGGTAGGGACCAGGCAAAGTAGGTATTAATCACCTCCGAATCGGGGGCATTGCTGCCGAGGCAGACGTTGACAAAGGACGCGGTGCCGAGGGTACATTCGGCCTCGCCGGGGCGGCGGCAGTCGTAGCCAAACAGGGCTGCCTGCTGATCGCCGATCATGGTGCGGACCGGGATGGCGGCGCCGTCTGCGCTGAGATGCAAGACGCCAAAATCGTGGGTGGTTGGGACAGCTTCGGGCAGGGGGACGCGGGGGATGCTGAGTAAATTTAGCCAGTCGTCCCAGTATTGTTCAGCCCGGAAATCGTACAGGCCCGTCGCTTGCACCAGCGAGTAATCCATGGCGTGGCCGCTGGGCTGGCCCATAGCTGCCAGCAGCCAGGCGGCGGAAAAGCCGATGCGGGTGTGCTCGCTGCGCGCGGCGGCAGCGACGACCGGGTCGTGACGCATGCGCCAGGCCAGGTGCATGGAGGAGCTGTAAGGGCCGGGGAATGTGCCCAGGCGGCGGCGGCGCTGGTCGGCCTGGGGCCACTCGGCCAGTTCGGCCAGCAGGGGCATAGTGCGCAAATCCTGCCAGGTGATGGCGTTGGCAATGGGCTGGCGGGTGCGGGCGTCCCAGATAAAATCGGTGTTGCGCTGGCAGGCAATGCCACAGGCGGCAAGCTGCTCCGGCTGGCAGCCGGCCTGGGCCAGAGCCTCGGCAATGGCTTCGGCCACCCCGGCCACAACCGCGGCCGGGTCCTGCTCTACCCAACCGGGTTGGGGATAGAGCCGGGCCAGGGAACGATAGCCGTAGCCGCGCACCTGGCCGGTCTCATCCAGAATCAGGGCGCGGCTGCCGCTGGTGCCCTGGTCAAGGCCCAGGAGAAAGGGTTTGGTTGTCATAGAGGCAAGACTCTCCAATGGATTGACCGGCCACGCTGCTATCCTTTTACCCCGCTGCTGGCAACGCTTTCGACAAAGAAGCGCTGGCCCAGAATAAAAACGATGAGCGGCGGCAGGATAGCGATGGCTGCCCCGGCCAGGATCAGGTTGGGGCTGTCGGCGGCGCGGCCACGCAGCACGTTGAGGGCCAGGGTGAGCACGTGGTTCTGGGTGTTGCCGGTATTGATGACCACCAGCGGCCAGAAGAAGCTGTTCCAGGCGTACAAAAAGGTGAAGGTGCCCAGCGTAGCCAGGGCCGGGGCGGCTGAGGGCAGGAAAATGCGCCACAAAATTTCCAGGCGCGAGGCCCCATCAATCAAAGCCGCCTCTTCAATTTCTTTGGGCACGGTGATGAAGAATTGGCGCATCAAAAAGGTGCCGTAGGCAGTAAAAATCCAGGGGATGATCAGGGCGGCCATATTGTCCACCCAGCCTACCAACACCATCAACTGGTACAGGGGCAGGATGAGCACGGCAAAGGGGATCATCAGCGTCCCCAGGTACATGAGAAAGATGTTGTCGCGGCCCGGAAAACGCAGCCGGGCAAAAGCATAGCCCCCCAGCACCGAGGTAGTGATCTGGCCCAGCACCACCAGGATAGTTACCAGGGCCGTATTGGCCAGGCTGCGGTCCAGCCCTTGCAGCTCGATGACGGCCTGATAATTTTCAGGGTGGGCGGTCAGCTTTTCAACTGGCTGGCTGAGGCGGACATTTTGCAGTACCGAATTTTCGGGGTTGACCGGGTCTACAAATTTGCCGTAGGCGGTTTGCCCCACCTGGATCATTTTGATGACCTGCCCCTCCACCTCAATATTCCACAGCCCTTCTTCTTTACCGTTAACCATGACCTTTTCTTGCTTGGTAAAGCCGCCGGCCGGTTTGACCTCCTTAACCGGGCGCTCGTAGGTTACATCAAGCCGGTTGGGGTCAGCGTAAACGCCAATTTTAATATTATCCTGGGCTAAGGCAAACTGGCGCTCCTGCCCATTTTGGGTCACGTAGTACAGAGGCAAAGGTTCATCAAAGCCTGCCACCTCGGTGGTAAGCCCTTGCCGGGGCAGCAGCTTGGGCGGGTAGCGAAAGGTGTCTTTTGGCTCTTTGAGGGAGGTGGTAAACATAAAGATAAAGGGAAAGAGCATGAACAGGGCAAAAACTGTCAGAATCACATAAACCGCTGCATTGGCCAGGTAGTCGGTCAGTGTAAAGGCGCGCATCGCAAGCCTCCTTAAAGAGAATAACCCTCATGTCACTGCGAGCCGCAGGCGAAGCAATCTCTACTCCGGCGCGGGGATTGCTTCGGCCTACGGCCTCGCAATGACACTTTCATTTGATTGGTTTATGTCTAGAACAAGGGCAAAGTGACCAGCACTTGTACTGAACATAAGCCCATTTGATTACGCCTCATAAGCGCTGGCCCGCTGCCGTTGAAATTGAACCAGCGTCACGCCAAAAATGAGAATGAACAGCACCCAGGCAATGGCGGCCGCGTAGCCCTGTTCAAAGCGTTGAAAGCCTTTTTGGTAGAGATAAAGCACCATCGTCAGGGTAGAGTTGTTGGGGCCGGCCGGCGGGTTGATCAAAATAAAGACGTGATCAAAGACCTGCATGGCCTGGATGGTGGTGGTCGTCACCACAAAAAAGGTGGTGGGGGCCAGCATGGGCAGGGTGATTTTCCAGAAGGTGGTCCAGCGCCCGGCGCCGTCCACCATGGCCGCCTCGTACAAATCTTTGGGGATATTTTGCAGCCCGGCGGTGAACAAGACGGTGTTGAAGCCCATGGTTTGCCACACCACAATGATAACCAGCGACAGCAAGGCCGTTTTGCTGTCGGACAGCCAGCGAATCTGCGGGTCGGCTATGGCGCTGTCAAAAAGTCCGTTCAAAAAATTGACCACCAGGGTAATGGCATAGTTGATGTAGCCAATGGTGGCGTTGAACAACAACTGCCAGATGAGGGCAATGCCCACCACCGCCGCAATGCTGGGAATAAAATAGATAGCCCGATAAAGTTTCATGCCCGGCAGTTTGCTGTTGAGCAGGTTAGCCAAAAACAGGGCCGGGATGACGCTCAAGGGAACGGCCAAAAGCACAAAGAGGATGGTATTGCGCAGCGAAATCCAAAAGAGCTTATCTTCTGCCCCAATCACAATATTCTGGCCCAGCAAGCTAAAGCGGGCCAGTTCATCGTAAACTTTAACATCCAGCACCTGCTCAAAGGGCTGGTCCGGCGCGGCCAGTTGAGCCGCTCTGATGTTTAAAACTTTGGCGTAGTTTTGCAGGCCAATCCAATTGGCCGGCCGCACCGCGTCGGAATCGGTAAAGCTGATGTAGAGGGAGAAGAGCAGGGGGCCGGCAAAGAAGATGAGAAAGCCCAACAGGTTGGGCGACAAGAACAGATAACCGCTGAGGGTTTCTTCGTGGGCGTTGTTGGCGCCCATGGCCTCGGCCGCAGTCTCACGCCACATGGCCCAAATCATTACCCCAAAGAAGACGGCGCCGATGGTTAGGGCAAATGGCGCAGGGCCGTCGTAGCGGGCTAAAATCGCCAGCAGGCCGGAGACAGCGTCTACCGCAAATAAAAAGATAATCCCGGCGACCGCCATAATGATTTGACCCATACGCTGGAACAGGCGCTGTTGGGCCGGCTTGTTTTCATAGCGGTCGCCAAAGGCGCTCACCAGGTACCCGACAAAGCCCAGCAGCAGAAAGGGGACTCCCCGGCCAAAGGTATTGGCCAGGGCATTTAAGCCGGTAAAGACCCCCAAAACATGCAGCGCGCCAAAGAAACAGCTTAAAAACCACAGATAGTTAACCAGCAGCGAGAGCACCCGCCCCCGGTGATTCCGCCGCATGATGAGTGGAACGGCCCACAGGCTGGCCAGCGCTGTCAGTATCAAAAGAGCACTCAGAAGGAAGCGCTGCCAGGTTGGCGTTGTAGGGGGGAGAGCCTGCCACACCCCCCAGACTCCGGCCAGGCCGGCTGCACCTACCAGGGTATGCCACAACGCCAGTAAACGCAGCCAAAAGCTTGCCCCATTTTCGACGGTTTGCTGAGAAGTCGCAGAAGCGGTCACTGCCATAGTATCCCTCCTTAAGGGGTGACACGTGTGGCGGGTTGGGTATCACGTGTCGAATATCACCTGCCAGATGTTTCCCTCGCTCCCACGCCAACCAAACGTGGGAAGGAGAGGATTGGAAGGCTGGCTGGTTTCCAGCCTTCCAATCTTCCATCTGTACAACTTATTTAAAGACCTTGTTGGCTTCGTTGCAGATGTTGGCTTTGAAGTCGTCAATGCTCTGATTGCCGGTCAAAACCGCCTGCACCGCCGGCCCCATGATCGCATCATACTCCGGCCAACTCCCGGCCCACAGCGGCCCTTCCGTCGCCGGCTCTTGCGCTAACCCGTTCAGAAAAGCCTGGTTGTTGTCCGGCGGGGTAAAAGTCAAAAACTTGTCCAACGCTTCCTGGCTCACCCGGCTGGGGATGTTGGTGCCTAACTCCGAAATTTTCAACTGCGTGTCGGCCGTCGTTAAAGCCTGAATCAGCTTCCAGGCTTGCTCAGGATGGGCCGTTTTGGCGTTGACCACATACGCCCCCCAGAACAGCCAGTTGCCCGGTTTTCCCGCCGGCCCCTTGGGCAGCTCTACCGCGTCCCAGTTGAACTTGACCCCGCTCCTGATACCCGGCGTGGCCCAGCGCCCGTTCTGGAACATGCCAACCTTGCCCGCCCGGAAGGGCGGCTCGCTGTCCTCGCCGTAGGGAACCGCCACGTCAAAATCGGTATACAACTTCTGCTCAAACTCCAGCCCGGCAATGGACTCAGCGATGTCTAAGGCGCAAGCCGTCCGGTCAGCATTGAAAAAGCCACCGCCGGCCGCGTTCAGCCATGTCCCATACGGCCCCCACCAGGCATTGGCCCCGTAGCCGTAAATGTCGCTGCCCAAACCGCGCACTTTCTGCGCCACCTCCAAAAAGGCGTCCCAATCCCACTTGCCCTCTTTCGCCAACTCCCGTGGGTCGGGGGCGCCGGCTTCGTTCAACAAGTCCAGGTTCAGGTACAGCACAAAGGTAGACACGTCACGCGGCAGGCCCCACAGCGTCTGGCCGCTTTTTCCGCTCTCCGGGTTAAAGGTCAGGTGCGACATCGGCCCCGGATAGAAATCCTCGTCCTTGTACCCTTCGGTTTTGGCCGCCATCTCCCGCAAATCCATGATCAAGCCGCGCGTCGCAAAGTCTGCCACATCCGTCCCCGGAATCCAGAATACGTCCGGGGCCGTTCCCGCCGCAATTTCCGTCTTCAACACATCCTGGTAGCTGGAACTCTCAGCCCCCCCCGGCTCGTATTTCAGACTGATGCCTTCCAGTTGCTTGTCCAACTCGTCGCTGATCTTCTGGTACACATCTATCTCTTCTTGATTGTCCGGGCGCGTCCGCCAGCGCAGCGCCACTTCCTCTCCCGCCGCCGGAGCCTCGGCCGCGGCCGCTTCTTCGGTGGCCGCCGGCGCTTCTGTCGCTTTAGCTTCTTCGGTGGCCTTGGGGGCTTCGGTGGCCGGAGCCTCGGTTGGTTTGGGGGCCTCGGTGGCCTTAGCCGGTTCGGTGGCCGCCGGTTTCTCGGCGGGTTTTTCTGGCGCCGGGGTGGCCGCACCGCCGCAGGCGCCTACAAGCGCACCGATGAGGATCAGTACACTCAACACACTCAGAAAACGAACTGTGTACTTCATTGTATCTTCCCTTCCTTAGGTTATTGATGATAAGGTTTGCTACAAAGGTTCAATCAGCCCAATAATTTTTGATGATTGGCTCCGCTAACACCTCCTATCCCATACTCAAGATGACTGCCGGACAATAAGCCTGGCCGGTAAGATTACCTCCCGCTCGGTCACGGTTTTACCGGCCATCAGGTCGAACAAAATTTGAGCCGCCACCTGGCCCATCGTTCTGGCCGGCTGGCTCACAGTGGTTAAAGCCGGGTCAAAATCGGCCGCCGTTGGGATGTCGTCAAAACCAACTACCGCTACCTCTTCCGGGACGCGCCGCCCGGCCGCATGCAAGGCGCGAATCGCGCCCATGGCCATCCGATCATTAAAGGCAAAAATTGCGGTGGGAGGTTCTGGCAGGGCCAGCAAAGTTTCGGTAGCCGTTTGACCGCTGGGCCGGGTATAGTCGCCATGCACCATTAAGTTGGGGTCAAACCCCAGGCCGGCCTCGACCAGGGCCTGTTGGTGCCCCTGGAGCCGGTGCTGCAGCGCCGCCACCGCCCCGGTCGGCGGCCCATTGATGATCCCGACGCGGCGGTGCCCTTTAGCCAGCAGGTGGCGGGTGACTTCTCTGGCGCCGGCCTGGTCGTCGCTATGCACAAAGTAAGCGTTGGGGTTAGAATCATAACCCAGGCTTACATAAGGATAATCCTGCTTAATCAGCAGCTCGCTGCCGGCCTGGCTGCTGCTGGTTTCAATCACCAAGGCCCCATCAGCTACCTGGTTGCTGATAAAACGTTCAAAGGCTTCGATGCCAGATTGAGAATTGCCCGCCGTTGACAGCAGCAAATTGTAACCACGCGCGTTAGCTTCGGCATCAATACCGCTAATCTGGGCTAACAGGTGAGGGTCGCGGAACAGATAATCCGCCTCGTAAGGGACAATCAAGCCGATGACATAGGAACGGCGGCGCGGTAAACTGCGGGCGGCCATGTTAGGCCGGAAGTTGAGCGCCTCGATAACCTGCTGCACCCGCTGGCGAGTCTCGTCGGTAACGCTGGCGTGATGATTAATGACCCGTGAGACCGTTTGGTATGAAACCCCAGCCTGGGCAGCTACATCTTTGATCGTGACCCGCTTCTTTGTCTTGGTCACAGCAACCTCTGAGAGTAAAAATAAATTGGCGGAGGAAATGGAAGAAAGAAAGATGTGAACGTT
>CAZDMM010000023.1:0-22355 GCA_964505845.1 uncultured Caldilineaceae bacterium | reverse complement strand
AATACCTGGGACCGCTTTTTTGTCAGCGTGCTCTGCTATGTAGCCATCAGCTTGTTGTGGATGCGTTTTGTCGAGCCGTACCTGTTCCCAAACAACATCTGGGTTGCGGTGATCCTTTCAATCCTGCTGGGGGCATATATCATTCGGCGGGGGTAATCCTATAATTTTGCTTTTCAAAATTGGTTGTCTCAGCAGATCATAGATTCAAGCTCAGAGGGGGTCTGCGCCCCCCGGACGCCGGTCGCAAACCGGCTTGGAGCGAACAAATTGTGAGCGGCCGAGGCTTCATAATCCGGGAAGATTAAATTTTATAAGGTTAGCATGCAGGCGCGCCCATGAATCAATCTAAATATGTTATCGGCATAGATTTTGGGACAGAGTCTGGCCGGGTAGTCTTGTTTGATATAGCCGACGGGCGAGAGGTAGCGGCGGCCGTCTCGGTTTACGCCAACGGCGTCATTGAAGAGCGGCTGCCCGGAACCGGGATCAAATTGGAACCCGACTGGGCTTTGCAAGACCCGCAGGATTATCTGACCGTTTTGCAGCAAGCCGTCCCCCAGGTTATCCGCGAAAGTGGGGTTGACCCGGCCCAGATTGTCGGCCTGGGGCTTGATTTTACCTCCTCCACCCTCATGCCCACCCTGGCCGACGGCACGCCCCTCTGTTTCCTGCCCCAATGGCGGGCCAACCCACACGCCTGGGTTAAGCTCTGGAAACATCACGCCGCCCAACCCGAAGCCAACCAAATGACCCAGGCAGCCCACGAGGGCGGCTTCACTTTTTTAGACCGCTACGGCGACAAAGTTAGCTCCGAGTGGTTTTTTCCCAAAGTCTGGCAAATCCTCAACGAAGCCCCAGAAGTGTACGCAGCCGCCGAGCGCATCATCGAAGCCGGCGACTGGCTGGTGTGGCAACTGATTGGCCGGGAAAAACGCAGCGCCTCCATGGCCGGCTATAAAGCCTTCTGGTCCAAGCGCGAAGGCTACCCGCCCGACGCCTACTTTAAGGCTTTGGATCCGCGCCTGGAACACGTGGTTGACCAAAAAATGTCCAGAGAACTGTACCCCCTCTGCGCCAACCTGGGCGGGCTGACCGAGCAGGCCGCCGCCTGGACCGGCTTAAAACCCGGCGCCATCATTACCACCGTTCACATTGACGCCCACATGTCGGCCACGGCAGCGGCCATTACCGAGAAACCGGGCCGGATGGTCATCATTATGGGCACCTCTAACTGCCACCATATTCTCGGCAGCAAAGAACGGGTCATCCCCGGCATCTGCGGCTACGTGGAAGATGGCGTGGTGGCCGGCTTTCTGGGCTACGAAGCCGGCCAAACCAGCATGGGCGACCAGTTTGCCTGGTTTGTTAAAAACTGTGTCCCGGAAGCTTATGAGCAAGAAGCCCGCGCGCGCGGCCTGAGCACCCACAAATTGTTAGAAGAAAAAGCGGCCCGGCTCAAAGCCGGCGAAAGCGGGCTGATAGCCCTGGACTGGTGGAACGGCAACCGCTGCATCCTGGTAGACATGGATTTGTCGGGCCTGTTGCTGGGGGCCACCCTGGCCACCAAACCCGAAGAAATTTACCGCGCCCTGCTGGAATCAACCGCCTTTGGCACGCGGGTCATCATTGAAAATTTTGAAGCGCACGACACCCCGGTCAACGATATTGTGGCTGCCGGGGGCCTGCCGGGCCGGAACAAGCTGCTCATGCAAATTTTTGCCGATGTCACCGGCCGCTCGATAAACGTCACCGCCACCGAACAGGGCGGGGCGCTCTCGGCGGCCATGCATGCGGCGGTGGCCGTTGGCCCGGCCCTGGGCGGCTATGGTTCCATTGCCGAAGCAACCCGCGCCATGACCCGTCTGAGCGACCAGGTTTACCACCCTATCCCCGAAAAGCAGGGCGTCTACAACCAACTTTACGCCGAATACCTGGCCCTGCACGATTACTTTGGCCGGGGCGCGAATGATGTGATGAAGCGGTTGAAGAAAATTAAGACAGAGGTTAGAGGACATTAGAGTATTTCCAGAATTTTAAATGGGACAAAACGTAGGGCGTAGTGCGTGGTCCGTAAATTAATGAACCACGCACCACGCACTACGCACTATTTTTAAAGACGTCTTAGAGCGTGTTTCTTAAAAAAGAAACCGGGTTTTTGAGAACTATTCGACCATACTTTGGGCAAAGAGACAGCCATTTTAAGGCTTAAAAACCCGGTTTCTGCGCCTAAAAATGTCCCAAAGCCATTTAAGAAACACGTTCTTATAGAGAAGTGACCTATGACCAACTCACTCGTGATCGGCGTAGACAGCAGCACCACCGCCTGCAAGGCCATCGCCTGGAACAAACACGGCCAGGCGGTGGCCGAGGGCCGCGCCTCCTACCCTTTATTGCGGCCCACCCCAACCTGGTTTGAGCAGGATGCCGAAGATTGGTGGCGCAGCCTGGGCGTCGCCTTGAAAGAGCTGTTGAGCCAGATTGACCCGGCCCGGGTTGAAGCCCTCTGCCTGACCCACCAGCGCGAAAGCTTTGTCCCGGTAGATGCGCAAGGCCGGCCCATTCGCCACGCCATCCTGTGGCTCGACGAGCGCACCCAGGCCCAATTGACCTACCTGGCCGATAAAATCGGGGCCGATAAAATTCATCAAATCAGCGGCAAGCCCCTCTCCATGACCCCCTCCCTGCCCAAGCTGGTCTGGCTGCAGCAGCATGAGCCGGAGAGCATCGCCCAGGCCCACCAATTTTTAGAGACGCACGCCTTCCTGGTCTACCGGCTGACCGGCCAGTTCCGCACCAGTTTAGCCTGCGCCGATCCAATGGGCCTGGTGGATATGCAAAAACACGACTGGTCGGCGGAGTTACTGGAGCCGCTCGGCTTCCGGCTAGACCAGTTCCCGCAGCTCGTTCCGCCGGGTGAAGTCATCGGCGCCGTAAGCCGGGAAGCCGCCGCCGCCACCGGCCTGCCGGCCGGGCTGCCCGTAGTGGCTGGGGCCGGCGATGGCCAGTGCGCCGGGCTGGGAGCTAACGCCCTGGGCCAGGGGCGAGCCTATCTCAACATGGGCACGGCCGTTGTCAGCGGGCCGTTCAGCGCCACTTATGTGGTAGACCGGGCCTTCCGCACCATGTACGCCCCTATCGCCGGCGCCTATTTCCTGGAAACTGTTATTCGCAGCGGCCTGCTCACGGTCAGTTGGTTTGTTGATAAAATGGCCGGCGACCTGCGGCATGTCGGCCTGCCCCTCAGCCCGGAAGAATTACTGGAAGCCGCTGCGGCCAAAGTTCCGCCGGGCGCGTTGGGCCTGATGCTGGTACCCTATTGGACCAGCGTCTCCACGCCCTATTGGGACCCGGCGGCGGCGGGCATCGCCGTCGGTTGGAACACCTTCCACAGCCGCGAACATTTTTATCGGGCCATTCTGGAAGGCATTGCCTACGAGCAGCGTTTGGCCGGCGAGGGGGTGATGGCCGCCACCCTCCAGCCCTTTACCGAATACATTACCCTGGGCGGCGGCAGCCGCAGCAAACTGTGGTGCCAGATGATGGCCGACGTGACCGGCGTGCCGATTGTCCGCTCTACCACCACCGAGGCCACCTGCCTGGGCGCCGGTATTTTGGCCGCTGCCGCCGCCGGCTGGTATCCCGACGCCGCCCAGGCCGCTGCCGGCATGACCAACACCGCCGACCGCTTCAATCCCGACCCGGAAACTCAGCATTTTTATGACAGGCTGTACCAGGAAGTTTACCGGCCCTTGTTTCCCACCTTGCAAACCCTGCTCCATCGCCTGACCGAGTTAACCCGCCATGACGAATAAGAACCTGGAAAAATTAACCGGGATTCGCCTATTCTTGTTGGATATGGACGGCACCGTTTACCTGGGCGACAAACTGCTGCCCGGCGCTCTTGACTTTATCAAATTATTGGCTGCCCGTAACATTAATTACCTGTTTCTCACCAACAACTCCTCCAAACACCGCGGCCAGTACGCCGAAAAGTTGGCCCAGTTGGGCCTGGCGGTTGGCCCGGATAAAATCTTCACCTCCGGCGAAGCCACCGCCATCTATCTGCAGCGGGCCAAACCGGGGGCCAAAATTTACCTGGTCGGCACGCCGGCCCTGGAGGAGGAGTTCAAAAGTCACGGCTTTGAGCTGGTTGGCGCGGACGCCGAAACGCCCGATTACGCCGTCTTGGGCTTTGATACCACTCTGACCTATCAAAAGCTGTGGCGTTTGTGTGACCTGGCGCGGGCCGGCGTACCCTACATCGCCACCCATCCCGATTTCAACTGCCCCATCCCCGGCGGTTTTATGCCCGATATTGGGGCAATGATGGCCCTGGTGGAAGCTTCAACCGGGCGCCGGCCCGATGTCATCATCGGCAAACCCAACCTGCCGATTATCGAAGCTGTGGTGGAAAGGACGGCCCTGCCGGTAGAACAGATCTGCATGGTCGGCGACCGGCTCTATACCGATATCGCTTTAGGGGCCGCCGGCGTGACCACCGTCTTGGTGTTGAGCGGGGAGGCGCGGCCGGAGGATATTCCTAACGCCCCCCACCCGCCCGATTTTGTGATGCGGGATCTGGCCGAATTAACCGCTGTTTTACAACAAGTAGCAAGGTAGCAGATGGCGGATAGCGGGTGGCAGCCCTCGTTATCTGACCACCAACTACTGACCACTGACTACTGGCTACTGATTACTTTTTTCACAGGAGTTCAAATTTTCCCATGCGCGACGATATCTATATTTACATTGGTAAAAACGCCGCCACCCCCCTGATTGAGTTCTGTTATAAGCATCACCTGGACAAATTCATGCTGGTGGCCGACGACAACACCTATGCCGCAGCCGGCCAACAACTGAGCGAAAAGTTAAAAGCCGCCGGTTTCGACGTCAAAACCTCTCTCTTGAAGGGCGAGGAAATTGTGGCCAGCGAACAGTACTTTGTCCAGGTAATGCTGGATACCCGCCGCGAGGAGCGGACCTTTGTGGCCGTCGGTTCCGGCTCGCTCACCGACATTACCCGTTTTGTCAGCTTCCACACCCGCTCCAACTTTATCGCCTATCCCACCGCTGCTTCGGTGGACGGTTACACCAGCGCCGGTGCACCTTCGGTGATTGCCGGCTTCAAGAAAACGGTATATTGCCAGTCGCCGCTGGGCGTTTTTGGGGATATTGACGTGCTGAGCGCCGCGCCCCAAAAGATGAGCGCCTCCGGCTTTGGCGACATGCTGGGCAAATACATCGCCCTGGCCGATTGGCGACTGGGGGAACTGCTCTGGCATGAAGCCCGCGACGAGGCCATCAGCCGGCGGGTGCGCGTGGCCGTAGACAAATGCGTGGAGCGCGTCGCGGAGATCGGCCAGGCTTCGCCGGAGGGCATTCAAGCCCTGATGGACGGGCTAATCGAATCTGGCCTGTGCATGTTAGACGCCAACAACTCCCGGCCCGCCTCCGGGGCCGAGCATCAAATCTCTCACCATCTGGAGATGAAACTGCTGTGGCAGCACAAACCGGCCGTTTTGCACGGGGCTAAAGTTGGGGCAGCCACCATTATTTGCGCCGGGTATTACGACAAGCTGCGCCAGATCAGCCGGGCCGAGGCCATCAAGCAGTTAGACCGGGCGCAGCAGCCCAGTCGCGCCCAGTACGAGCGGGAGATCGCCCTGGCCTATCCCGGCATCGAGGACAAGGTTTTGGCCGAGCAGGAACTCTTTATCTCCCTTTCGGCCCAGGAATACCAGGCCCTCAAACAAAAGATTGCCGACCGCTGGGACGAGATTCAGGCGATTGCCGCCTCGGCGCCTCCGGCGCAGCAGATGGCCGGGTGGCTTAAGCAGGCCGGCGGAGAAACGGAGCTGCAGGCGTTGGGCTTTACCTCGGCGGAGGTGCAAGAGGCGGCAGAATATTCGCACCTGCTGCGCAACCGGTTCAATGTGGATAAACTTTCGCACTTGTGCGGAATTAATCTGAAGTAAGGAGTAAGGAGCAGGTAGTAAGTAGTAGGGGAGGTACTACCTACTTCATCAAACGCCATGGCAAATATAGTTATTTTGGGCGCGGGCATGATGGGCAGCGCCTTTACCACGCCCCTGGCCGAGAATGGGCACGCGGTTCATCTGGTCGGCACACACCTGGACGGCGACATCATTGAGCAAGTTCACGAAAATCACTTTCACCCCCGCTTGAATTGTTACCTGGCCGAGACGGTTTTGCCCTACACCTGGGATCGCCTGGGCGAGGTGATCTCCGGGGCTGACCTGGTGGTGCTGGGAGTCAACTCGTTGGGGGTGGAATGGGCCGCTGAGCAGTTGGGGCCGGTTCTGCCGCCGGAAACGCCGGTTCTGGCCTTGACCAAGGGCCTACACGGGGATGGGCAGCAGTTGGGTATCCTGCCCGACTTGTTTCGCGGCCGTTTGCCCGCCGGCTACCGGGATAAAGTGAGCCTGAACGCCATCGGCGGCCCTTCGATTGCCGGGGAACTGGCCGCCCGGCGGCATACCTGCGTGGTCATCACCGGCTCGGATCGGGCTTTGCTGGAAAAGCTGGCCGGCTGGCTGCGCACCCCTTATTACCATGTCTGGATCAATAGCGACTTCGTAGGCGTCGAAGTGGCGGTAGCCATGAAAAACGTCTACGCTTTGGCGGTCGGCCTGGTGCATGGCCTGCTGGAGAAAGAGGGCGTAGCCGAAAGCGGGGCGGTGATGCACAATCTATCGGCGGCCATTTATGCCCAAGGATTGAATGAAATCCTGTACATGGTCAACTATATGGGCGGACAGGCCCGCACGGCTTACACCCTGCCCGGCGCCGGCGATTTGTACGTAACGGCGCAAGGCGGACGCAACGGGCGCATGGGCCGCTACCTGGGGCTGGGCATGTCTTACAGCGAAGCCAAGTCCAAATACATGGCCGATGTGACCATCGAAGGGGCGCAGTTGGCCGAGGCCATTGGGCCTACGGTAAAGAATCTCATCGCCCAGGGCACGCTCGATGGCCGCGCCCTGCCCTTGCTGCAAACGATGATCGAAATCGTCTGTCACGACGCCCCGGTGGAGATTCCCTGGGACGCATTTTTTGCCGAGTAGGATTTTTACTAACTTTAAATAGGCCGGGATTAGGGGATTGGGAGATTTCCTGATTTTTTTATCCCCTCATCCCCCAATCCCGGCAAACAATCCCGATTAACAATCTATTGGAGATTTTATGAATTACCAAGCACTTACCCCCTTACCCAAAACCATGCAGGCGGTAGTCTGTTATGGCCCCCGTGATTACCGGCTGCAGGAGTGGCCCGTGCCGCAGCCGGGGCCGGGTGAGGTAGTGGTTAAAGTCAAATCGGTGGGCATCTGCGCCAGCGATTTAAAATGTTACCTGGGCGGCCCCCTCTTTTGGGGCGACAAGTATCGCGAAGGCTACTGCCAGCCGCCGGTCATCCCCGGCCACGAGTTTGTGGGCGAGGTGGTGGCCCTGGGCGAGGGCGCAGGCGAGAAGTACGGCCTGCAACTGGGCGACATGGCTATTTCCGAACAGATTGTGCCCTGCTGGGAGTGCCGTTTTTGCCGACGCGGCCAGTACTGGATGTGCCAAAAAAAGCACGATGTCTACGGCTTTCGCCAGCGCACCTTTGGGGCCATGGCCGACTATATGCTCTTTCCCAGCGACGCCATCAACCACAAAGTCCCGTCATCCGTTCCGATTGAGCATGCCGTTTACATCGAGCCGCTGGCCTGCTCGATTCACGCCGTGCAGCGGGCGAATATCGAATTTCAGGATGTGGTGGTTATCGCCGGGGCCGGTCCGCTGGGGCTGGGCATGATTGCGGCGGCCCGGCTCAAACACCCCAGCCTGCTTATTTCGCTGGATATGAGCGACCAACGATTGGAAGTCGCCAAAGCGTGCGGGGCCGACCTGGGCCTGAATCCGGGCAAAGTGGATGTGATTGACGAGGTCCGCAAGCTGACCGATGGCTACGGTTGCGATGTTTACATCGAAGCCACCGGCCACCCGGCTGCTGTTGAACAAGGGCTGCACATGATCCGCAAACTCGGCACCTTTGTCGAGTTCAGCGTCATGCGCGAGCCGGTGACGGTGGATTGGACAATCATCGGCGATACCAAGGAGCTGAATATTCACGGCTCGCACCTGAGTCCGTACTGCTACCCTGTCGCTATTGACATGCTCCAAAAAGGCTTGCTGCCGATGGAGCACATCATTACCCATCAAATGCCCTTGACGGCTTTTCAGCAGGGCATTGACCTGGTGGCGTCCGGCCAAACCTCGATTAAGGTAACGTTGCAGCCTTAAGAAGAATAGACCTTTAGGGTTTTGAAAACCCTAAAGGTCTCCTGCAAAAAGGAGATTTCTATGAAAGGGGTTCTCTTACCCGGCCAACGCCGGGTCGAAATAAAAGAGTTTTCCGTGCCCGAACCCGGACATGGGCAAGTGCTGGTCAAAGTCAAGGCATCCTCCATTTGCGGCAGTGATATCCGGGCCATTTACCGCGAGCATTTGGGGCACGGCGCGGAGGCGTACCAGGATGTGATCGCCGGGCACGAGCCGTGTGGGCAGATTGTCAAGCTTGGCCCCGGCTGCAAACGGTTTAAAGAAGGCGACCGGGTCATTATTTATCACATTAGTGGCTGCGGGGTGTGCCGGGACTGCCGCGACGGTTATATGATAAGCTGTACCTCGCCGCTGCGAGCGGCCTACGGCTGGCAGCGCGACGGCGGCCACGCCGATTACATGCTGGCCGAAGAAAACACCTGCGTTTTTCTGCCCGATGAACTGAGCTACGTGGATGGGGCGCTGGTGGCCTGCGGTTTTGGCACTGTCTACGAGGCGTTGAGCCGGGTGAAGGTTTCCGGGGAGGATAAGGTTCTGATCACCGGCATGGGGCCGGTCGGGATGGCCGCCGGGCTGGTGGCCAAAGCGATGGGTGCATCCCTGGTGATTGGGGCCGATGTGTCCCCATCGCGGCTGGACATCTCGCGGGATGTCGGCGCGATAGATCACGCTGTCATCGCCACTGGCCAGGCGCTTGGCCAGATCAAGGCGTTGACTCAAGACCTGGGCTGCGAAGTTTCGATGGATTGCTCCGGCTCCCCGGCCGGGCGGCTGCTGGCCTTGCAAGGCGCGCGGCGCTGGGGCCGCTGCATTATGGTCGGCGAAGGCAACCGGGTAGATTTTGATGTCAGCCAGACGATTATCCACAACCAAATTACCATTTACGGTTCCTGGGTCACCAGCACCGGCCACATGGAAGACCTGGTCGAAAAGCTGCTGGCCTGGAAGCTTAAACCGGAGATCATCGTCACCCATCGTTTTTCCCTCGACCAGGCCGCCGAGGCTTACCGCATCGCCGATGAGGGGCAGAGTGGCAAGGTTTGTATCGTGATGGATTAAAAAGAAAGCAACTCATTGCTCAGGTGACTGGCACTTTATTCTCTGGCAAAGTGACTAAACAAGGAGAAACTACTGCCTAACCAAGTGCCAGTCACCTTTAGAATAGAAAGCAGGCAGTGATGACTGACAAAGTGCTACAAGCAAAACCGATTTTAGAGCGCTTCCGGCTGGATGGCCGGGTGGCGCTGGTGACCGGCGGCGCGCAGGGGATTGGCCGGGCTTATGCGCACGCCCTGGGCGAAGCCGGGGCCGCCGTAGCCGTGGTAGACATCTCGGCTGAGGGGGCCAAGGCGGTGGCGGCCGAACTTGAGGCAAAGGGCATTGCGGCGCTGCCGGTGGTGGCCGATGTCAGCCAGGCGGAGCAGGTGCAGCACATGGTGGATACCGTTGTCAAACACTGGGGACGGCTGACCATTGGGGTGAACAACGCCGGGATTGCCGGCTGGTTTGACGCCGAAACCATGCCCGAAGCGGAGTGGGACAAGATGATGGCCCTCAACCTGAAGGGCGTCTTTCTGTGCGCCCAGGCCGAAGCGCGGGTGATGCTGCCGGCCGGGTACGGCAAAATCATCAATACCGCTTCGATGTCGGCCCATATCGCCAATACGCCGCAAAACCAGGCCGCCTACAATACCTCCAAAGCGGGCGTTTTGCATCTGACCCGCAGCCTGGCCGCAGAATGGGCGCCGCGCGGGGTGCGGGTCAACAGCATCAGCCCCGGCTATACCCGCACTCAACTGGTCAGCGAGTTTATCGAGAAACCCATCGGCCGGGAAAAGCTGCCTCACTGGTTAGCCCGCACGCCGATGAACCGCCTGGGTGAGGTGACGGATCTGCAAGGCGCCATAGTTTACCTGGCCTCAGAAGTGTCAGATTTTATGACCGGCCACGATATGATTATTGACGGCGGTTACTGCGCGTGGTGAAAAAAGTAGTCAGTCGTCAGAGATCAGTAGCCAGATAATGGACAATAAACATTATCGGGATTAAGGTGACAGGCACTTATCTAGCTTAAATCAGACCGTTTTGAGCCAAATATGCCTATTTTTAGCGTTCAGAAGTGCCTGTCACCTGGCTTTCGTCTTATTCCCGATAGAGTCTAATTACTGACTTCTGATTACTGACTACTGACTACTGATTACTATTTTTAGGAGGATCTATGCAAGCTATCATTTTCCCTGCGCCGGAGAGTATCGCCGTGGAGCAGGTGTCGGACCCGGCTTGCGGCCCGGAAGAAGTGATTGTGCAGGTGGCCACGGCCGGCATCTGCGGCACAGATGTGCACATTTACCGCAATGAATACATGTCTGACTTCCCTCTAATCCCCGGCCATGAGTTTGTGGGGCAGGTGGTTGAGGTGGGTAAAGCCGTAACCGATTTTCAAGTGGGCGACCGGGTGGCGGTTGACCCCAACCTGTACTGCGGGCGCTGCTACTTTTGCCGCAACCAGCAGGCCAATCACTGCCTCAACTGGGAAGGCGTCGGCATTACCCGCTCCGGCGGCTTTGCCCGCTATGTGGCAGCCCCGGCCAAAGCCTGCTACCGCGTGCCCGACAGCCTGACCGACGGCGAGGGGGCCTTTATCGAGCCGCTGGCCTGCGTCGTTCACGCCCTGAGCCGGCTGCGAGTCTGGCCGGGCAATGACGTGCTTATCTTTGGGGCCGGGCCGATGGGCCTTATCCTGGTACAGGCGCTGCGCCACAGCGGGGCTGCGCAGGTGGTGGTGGTTGAAAAGCAGGCCGAGCGTTTGGCCCTGGCCAGCCAGTTGGGCGCAACGGCCACCGTCGCCGCCGGCCCTGACCAGGTCGAAACGCTCAAATCTTTAGCCCCGTATGGGTTTTCCATCGTCATTGACGCCACCGGCGTCCCGGCGGTGATCGAGCAGGCTTTCAAATTTTTGAAGCCCCGGGGCCAGTACTTGCAGTTCGGCGTCACGCCGATGGAAGCCAGCATCACCCTGCGCCCCTATGATGTTTTCCGCCACGATTGGACCATCATCGGCAGTTTTGCCCTGTGTTACACCTTTGAACCGGCCATCGCCTGGCTGGCCAACGGCGTTATCAATGTCAAACCGCTCATCAGCCACACCGTCCCCCTGGCCGATTTTGCGACAGTCTTTCACCAATTTGCCGCCGGCAAAACTTTAAAAGTCCATCTGACGCCGGAGTAAGCCGGACTCTTCCTAACATCTCATTTCCAGGCTGTCGAGTCTCAAAGGTAACTGTTCAACCCTACCCCATTGACCGCCGAACACTGATCGCCCAAAAACAAGTCTGCGGCGGTCTGCCGCTGGCGGTTACAAGCCCAGGGAGGTGGCGGCTGAACAGTTATTTTTATTTTAGAACGGGCTTTTATGGTACAATAAGCACCTATCCGAAAACTGGCGGGCCGGGCTTCCACGCCCGGCTCAGCAGCGGTGTGGGAGCCACCGCTGCTAAGGTTTTCGGATAGGCTCTAAGCCGGTAACAGCGGCAAGGCTAGGGCAAACCCATGAATCTGGAAACAACCAGTCCGGCCAAACTAAATTTTAAAGATTATTATATCCTGATTGTTGATGATACCCCGGCCAATTTAGGGGTCATTGTGGACTATTTGGAGCATTTTGGTTTTGGGATCATGATTGCCCGCAGCGGCGAAAGCGCCTTGCAAAAGGCTCGCTATGCTCCCCCCGACCTTATTTTATTGGATGTATTAATGCCGGATATGGACGGGTTTGAAGTGTGCCAGCGGTTAAAAGCCGACGAGGTCACCAAAGATATCCCGGTGATTTTTATGACCTCGCTGACCAGTGTGGAGGATAAGGTCAAGGGGTTTGAGGCGGGGGCTGTAGATTATGTCACCAAACCTTTGTACCAGGAAGAGGTGCTGGCGCGCATCACCACCCATCTGCGTTTGCGTGATCTTACCTTGAGCTTGCAGGAAAAAAACCGGCAGTTGGAACTCAGCAGCCGGACGGAACGGGAACGGCTCTTTGAGGCCGTCAACCATCAACGCGAACAACTGCGCGCCCTGGCTAACCGGCTCACCGAGGTTCAAGAAGCTGAACGCAAGCAATTGGCGCGTGACCTGCATGATCACCTGGGCCAGGCGCTCACCGCCATCAGCATCAACCTGACGGCATTAAAAGAAGAACTGCTGCTCAACGCGTCGCCCCGCACCAGCGAGCGGCTGGCCGAAGCCAGCGCCCTGACCGAGCAAACCCTGGAGCAGGTGCGGGAGCTGTCGCTGAATCTGCGTCCCCCTATGTTAGATGACCTGGGCCTGGTTCCAACCTTGCGGTGGTACCTGAAGCAGTACGCCAAAAGACTCAACCTTGAGACCGAATTTGAAGCCCTGGGGCTGGAGCAGCGGTTGCCCTCGGAGTTAGAAACGGCGCTCTACCGGGTTATCCAGGAAGCCCTAACCAACGTGGCCCGGCACGCCCAGGCCAGCCGGGTGCAGTTGCGCCTGGAACGCCGAGGAACGACCATTGTTGCCTGCATCCGGGATAATGGGCAGGGGTTTGATGTGGCTAAAGTAATCAGCCGGAAAGCAATCATCACCGGCACGGGCCTGCTGGGGATGCGCGAGCGGATTTCGCTGCTGGGGGGCCGCCTTGACATCCACTCCCGGCCAGGGCACGGGACCCGGTTGTTGGTTGAAATCCCGGAGGAGAATGGCTATGCCCAGGATAAAAATCTTATTGGCTGATGACCACACGATTGTGCGCAAGGGCATCCGCTCCCTGTTGGATGATGAAGCAGACATCGAAGTGGTGGGCGAGGCTGAAGATGGGCAGGAAACCCTTGAAAAGGTTGAACGCCTGTCGCCGGATATTGTTTTGATGGACAGCACCATGCCCATCCTGAACGGCCTGGAGGCGACTCGCCAAATCAAAAAGCGCTTTCCGCACGTCAAAGTGCTGGTGCTTACCATGCACACCAACGAAGAGTACATTTTTCAGTTTTTGCAGGCAGGTGCAGCGGGTTATCTGGTAAAGCAGGCGGCCCCCAAAGAGCTGGTATCGGCCATCGAGGCGGTTCACCGGGGCGACTATTTTCTCAGCCCGGCCATATCAAAGACAATCGTCGAAGAATTTATCCGGCAAGCCAAAACCGCCGACAAGGATGACCCCTACGAGCAGTTAACCGACCGGGAGCGAGAAGTATTGCAGCTCATCGTCGAAGGGTTTTCTAACCGCGAGATTGCCGAGCGTTTGCACATCAGCCTGAAAACGGCCGGCGTCCACCGCATAAACTTGATGCACAAACTCAATATCCACAACGTCACCGAGTTAACCAAGTACGCCATCCGTAAAGGGATCATCAGCTTAGAGGCGTAAGTTACAAACCAGAAAAAAGGAACACAGAGAGGCGCGGAGGAGTCACAGAGACCCACAGAAAAATCTCAAGTTTTCTCCTTTGTGTCTCTCTGCGCCTGCTTTGTGTTTCTCTGTGTAACAATTTCTTACCCAAAAAAGCAATATCCTGGGCATTCATTTTTTGGGAGTAGATAAGGATGTTGAAACAAAAAATTGCGCTGTGGATGATGGGGATCAGCCTCTCTTTCTCCCTGGCGGCCTGCGGCGCTGAGGTAATAAGACCGGCTGCGGCCGAACAGGTCCAACCGGTCACTCCCCAGACCAAAACAAGCCCCGATTTCCTGGCTCAGGCCGCCAAACCCTATCAGGGTGTCACCATTCATGGCATCAGCGAGAATACCCCGGCTTCTACCTACGTGCGCGATGTGCTGGCCCCGGCCTTTGAAAAAGAAACCGGCATCAAGGTTGACCTGGTTGTAACCACTTATGACCAGATGTCCCGGCTCCCAATTCAAGATATGGAAGCCGGGACGGGCATCTATGATTTTATCTACGTGGAGCAGGATTTTATTTACGACTACCTGGAACGCGGCTTTTTGGTTAATATCACCCAGGCGCTGCAGCAGCGGCCCACGCTGGCCTTACCTGATTTTAACCCCATTGACTTCACCTCCTTTATCAATGAATTTAAAGACCCTCACAACGGAGATCTCTATGGGGTGCCCATCGAGGCTTTTCTCAAAACTTATCTGTACCGCAAAGACCTTTTTGAAGACCCGGCCATTCAGGCCGCCTTTGCCGCCGAGTATAATTATCCGCTTGCCCCGGCCATTACCGTTGACCAATACCGTGACAACGCCGCCTTTTTTACCCAATATGGCCGGGCGCACGGGCTAGAGCTGTGGGGCACCACCGTCCAGGCGGCCAGTAATCATCCCGCCTCTACCTATGAATTTTTAGAAACCATTACCCCGGCCTTTGGAGTGTACAATTGGGGCATCAACCTGGAAAAATATAAAGCCACCGTGGCCGACGGCGGCCAGCTCAACAGCCGGCAGGCCAAGATAGCTTTGACCTTTTGGCTTGACCTGCTGCAATACGCTCCGCCAGAGGCTACCCAGAGCACCTGGGATGAAGTTGCCGCCAGCTTTGCGGCCGGACGGGCCGCCCAGGGGTGGGTTTATGGTGAAAATACGGCCTGGATTGCCACCGACTCGACCCGTTCCAAAGTGGTCGGCCAGGTCGGAGTGGCCCTGCCGCCCACCACGCCAGGGGTGATAGAAGACGCGCTGGTGGGCAAAGGTTACCTGGGCTATTATGATGGGGCCGCCTTTGGCATCCCCTATTCCTCGCACAACCAGGAAGCGGCTTTGCTCTGGCTGCAATATCTGGGCCGCCCGGCTATCCAGCCGGAGTGGGCTGTAACCAGCAGCCGGGTAGTTCACCTCTCAACCTTTGATGATCCCTTAGTACAGGCCCAGGATAAAAGGCTCAACGGCTACTACACCCTGATGAAAAAGCAGGGACACCTCTTTGCCGGAGCGCCGCCCTTTCCTTGCCATGTAGCCATTCGCGACATCATTGGCGCTTACCTGCACCAGTCCATTAAGGGTCAGCTAACCCCGGCCGAAGCCCTGGACCAGGCCGCCGTAGCTGTTGATAAAGAATTAGCCCGGTTAGGCTATAGCCACTAATACCACGTGGGGAGGTTGTGATGGAGGGTCTTAACCCAGCCTCAGCTTTTAAGCAAGCCAGCTTGGCCCATGGTTTTTCGCACGCCTTAACGCATTTACCCGGCCTCAGAAATTTCAACAACCTGAACATTGGCCTCAAGCTCAACATCGGGTTTGGGATTCTGGTCATGTTAACCTTTCTGGTGGTCGGCCTGATTTTTGAGGCCAGCCGCGAGGCTACCCAAAACATTAACCTCACCCAGGAGGTGCGCGTGCCGGCCACTTTGGCCTCGGCCCGCGCTCAATTCAGCCTGCTCCAAATGCAGGCCAGTTTGCGCGGCTACCTGATTCTGAGTGATTTACAAAATATTGACGATTTTAACAAAGCTAAAGAGGTTTTTGAGGTCAATTTAGCCCAATTAGAGGCTCTTTCTGCCAATTGGAGCAACCCCGACGATGTTCGGCGTCTGAATGAATTAAAAACCATTTTTGCCGCCTGGTCTCCCGTTCCCCAGCGTTTATTTAAGCTGCATGATAATCCCCAGGAAAACCAACCGGCCCTGCGCCTGGAAAGCCTGGAATTTCAACCTCTGAACAGCTCTATCTTAAATCACCTCGATCAGATGATTGACCTGCAAAAGGCGCGCGCCTCCTCCAGCAAAAATCGAGAAATGCTGGCCCATCTGGGCGACCTGCGCGCCTCTTTCCAGGCCATGGCCACTAATTTACGGGCCTATGCCACCTCAGGTGATTTGGCCTTTAAATTTGGCTATGCCAATAATTTACTAACCAATAGTTTAGCCTGGAAAAAGGTACAGGCCGAGCAAACCCTGTTAACCGGCGACCAACAAGTATTTCTCAAAGATATTGCCCAGGCTCGCCCGCAACTTTTAGCCTTACCCTTACAAATATTTGCCGCCGTTGAAGGTGAACATACCTACGAGGATTTATACCTGTTCAAAACTGAGGCTGAACCTCGGGCTGAACAGATGCTCCAATTGCTGCATGAAATGACCATGGATCAACAGGCCCTGCTCCAGGCCAACCTGGACCGAGGCCGGCAGAGTTTGGCCGGCGTTCAACTGCAAACCCTGGTAGGGGGAGTTTTGGCGTTGGTGCTGGGGGCAGGCATGGCCTTTATCTTCAAAGAGAATATTGCCGGGCCGGTGCGGCGCTTGATTACCACAGCCGAGCAAATTACGGCCGGGGCCTTAAACGCCCAGGCCACGGTCGAATCTAAAGATGAGATTGGCCGCTTGGCGACCACGGTCAATATTATGACCGGGCGGCTGCGCGAAACCATTGCCAGCTTAGAAAAACATACCCAACAAACCGAAACGCTTTACCATATGAGCCAGGGCATGATCTCAGCCAGCAGTCTATCGGAGCTGATCGCCGTAGTAGTCGAAGGCGGGCGCATCCCTGTGATCAACCGGGCGGTGTTAAATGTCTTTGAATACAACGAGGCCGGCGAAGTCGAAACCATGGTGATTGAGGCTAACTGGTACAGCGGCTGGGGCACGCCGCCCAGCCCGCCCGGCACGCGTTACTTTCGCTCGATCATCCAAAGCATCAACCTGTTTTTTTCGGCAGAGCCGGTCTTTTTTACCAATGTCCAACAGGATGAGCGCACCGACCCGGCCACCCTGGAAGTAGTCCGCCGGCTGAATATTCGGGCTATGGCCGTGCTGCCCCTGTGGAGCCAAACCCGCCAGATTGGCGTTTTGCTGCTTGAAGGCGAAGAACCTTATCACTTTAGCCCGGAGGAAATCCAGCCATACCTGGCCTTATTGGGTCAGTTAACCGTAGCCGTAGAGCACCGGCGTCTATTTGAACAAACCCAACAGCGAGCCATAGAACTGGCCAAAGCCAAAGAAGCAGCCGAGATGGCCAGCCGGACCAAAAGCGAGTTCTTGGCCAGCGTTAGCCACGAATTACGCACCCCCCTTAACGGCATCTTGGGGTACGCCCAAATCCTGGCCAGAGATGGGCGTTTAACCCAGCCCCAAACCAACGCCGTGCGCATCATCCACCAAAGCGGTGAACATCTTTTAACCCTCATCAACGATATTTTAGACCTCTCAAAGATCGAAGCCCGCAAGCTAGAACTCTACCCAAGCGATTTTCGCCTGCCAGATTTTCTGGAGGGCATCGTGGGCATGTTCCATATTCGCGCTCAACAAAAAGAGGGGGTGGCCTTTATCTATGAGCAACTGACCCCGCTGCCGCCGGTGATTCAGGCCGACGAGAAGCGCCTGCGCCAGATCTTAATCAACCTCTTGAGCAATGCCATCAAATTCACCGACCAGGGCCAGGTAACGCTGCGGGTGAGCAGCAAGGAGTCTCCACGAAATAAAATGGAAGAGCCGGCAGTCTCTTCACTGCCTGCCTCCTACGCCATCCTCCGTTTTGAGGTCATTGACACCGGCATCGGCATGACGCCGGAGCAGTTAGAGCGGATCTTTTTGCCGTTTGAGCAGGTTGGGGATACCCGGCGGCGGGCCGAAGGTACCGGTCTGGGGCTGGCTATCACCAAGCGCCTGGTTGAGGCCATGCTGGGCACGTTAGAAGTAAAGAGCGAATTTGGCCACGGCAGCACCTTCTGCCTGGAGTTAGAATTTCCGGTTTTGTGGAGCGCCGGTGAGGGTGAGCCAACCCGAGAACGGGCGCTGATCGGCTACCTGGGCCAGCCCAAAAAGATTTTGGTGGTGGACGACGAGCCGCTCAACCGCTCTATACTGGTCAATCTATTGGAACCTCTGGGGTTTGAAGTGCTGCAAGCCGGTGGGGGACAGGAATGTCTGGCTCAAGCCCAGGCTTTCCAGCCCGACGCTATCTTGATGGATTTGGTCATGCCTCAGATGACCGGATTTGAAGCGGTGCGAGCGCTGCGACAACTGCCGGCGTTGCATTCAAAACGAGTGGTTATTATCGCTGCTTCTGCCAGCGTGTTTGAACAGGATAAGCTGCAAAGTATGCTGGTGGGCTGTGATGACTTTTTGATAAAACCAATTCAGATCCCCAAACTGTTGGGCCTGCTTAAGCATCACCTGGGGTTGCAATGGCTCTACCACGAGTCGCCGGCCCAAAAAGATGTAACCAGACTGATGGAAAAAGAAAAACGCTTAACGCCGCCCCCCGCCGCCGAACTGGCCAGCTTGTTTGAGCTGGCCCTAAAAGGAGAATTACCCCGCTTACGCCAACGGGCGCACCAGCTTGCCCAAATGGGTCAAGAATATCAGCCTTTTGCTACCCTGCTAGAACAGTTAGCCAGGAATTATGAAGAAGAGCAAATCCTAAAATTGATTAAAAGCTATATGAGTTAAGCCGGCTGCTGTATCTGAACGCCCTGCACGGCATGTTCAATGTCCCACTTTCCCAAAAACTGTACCTGCCAATTTTGAGGCAAAGTTTATTTGGCGCTTCCAGGAAGGCTTGCCAAATAACTTTGAGCATGCCCTGGGACACCCTCTGGCCGGTATTGACTCCCTTTGGTCATTGTGCTACAATATGTTCAATAATTTCTGAATATTGAGAAGAACTACATACAGGCAAGTTGAATGAGCCAACTGGATCAAGTTAAGGAAAAGTTTATTCTGCATTGGGGCGAACAGGGGTCATTGTGGGGCATTAATCGGACCATGGCCCAGGTGCATGCCTTACTGTTTATCTCACCAGAACCCCTGTGCGCCAACCAAATTATGGAAGAGCTGCAAATCAGCCGGGGTAACGTGAGTATGGCTCTGCGAGACTTGATTGCCTGGGGCCTGGTGAGCCGCGTTCATATCAAAGGCGAGCGCCGCGAGTTTTATACCACCGAAAAAGACGTTTGGAGCATGTTTCGCATCATTGCCCGCGAACGTAAAAAACGTGAGGTGGATCCCACCATCGAAGTGCTGCGAGAGAGCGTGACCCGGCTAAATCAAACCCCCGACGCTGATGGCCAGTACGAACGGGAGCAGTTAAAAAACCTGCTGGAATTCTTTGAAACCGGGGTGGCCGTCTACAAAGACCTGGAAAACCTGACACCCAACAGCATCTTAAAACTCGTCAGCAAAACCTTACAATTGAAACAGATGATTTCTTAAGAGGCGTCTATTATGACCGTAAAATCCCAGTCACAGTTTTTCCCCAGCTTACTAAGCCACCGTCATTACTCCGGTACAATGGCCACCCTCCTGTACAACTGGCCCATCTTTGCCAGCCTGTTATTTTATGGGCTGGCGGCGCTGGTGGCCGGGGTTTGGCTGACCAACCCCTGGAGTTGGCTGTTATGGCTCAGTGGCTTGGGGGCGTTGGGGTTAATTGCCAGTATTTTGGGCGCCGCCTATATCGTCTATGATTGGGGCGATAAACGAGAGTATGATCGCCTGATAGAATTGGGGCGCCTGACCGCAGCCAACGTGGTCATTGACATTACCTGCGGCAAACTGCGCGGGAGCCGCGGCTTGCTGGCCCAATTTCAGCCGGCCCATTATTTTATCATTGACATCTATGACCCGGCCAAAATGACGGACAAAGCGCTGCGCCGGGCGCGTGAGCTGGAGCCGCCTCTGCAAACCGAACGGCGCATCTATCGCCAGAATGGGAAAGCTAACAAACTACCCCTGCCCCACAATTGGGCTGACGTGATTTATTGCAGCTTTAGTCTGCACGAGCTGCAAGACGCTGCCGACCGCGAGGCCATTTTTGCCGAGTTTGCCCGCGTCCTCAAACCGGATGGCCGCCTCCTCATCGCCGAGCACGGACGCGATTGGCTCAACTTCTTCACCTTTGGCCCCGGCGTGTTTAGCTTTTTCTCGCCGGCCACCTGGACCAACCAAATTGAAAAAGCCGGCCTTGACGTGCAACACCACGAACGCTGGCGCGGCCTGGTGCATTTGTGGGTGGCCGGCAAAAAACCTCGTTCTCATTAAAAAATAATTCTTCTTTTGTCATCCTCTTGTCACCACCCCAACCTCATCATTTTGAAAAGGAGAACGGTTATATGAAAATCAATTCCGCCACCCTCTTAGTTGGAGCTTTGGCAGCGATATTCATCTTGGCGGCCTGGTCGAGCCGGCAAGCGATAACCACAGAACCGCGTCTCATCACCGTTACCGGCGACGCCGATGTGCGGGTTGCGCCGGATGAAGTGGTGCTAACCCTGGGCGTGGAAACCTGGGATGAGGATTTGCTCGCGGCCAAAGCGCAGAATGATGAGCGGGTCAAAGCGGTCATCGCGCTGGCTCAAAACGCCGGCGTGGAACCTCGCTACATCCAAACCGATTGGGTCAGCATCGAGCCGCGCTACCAGGACAATTATGAAAAAGAAGATTTGATTGGCTACTTTGTGCGCAAAACCATCGTCATTACTCTAAAGGATGTCTCCAAGTTTGACCAACTCCTCACCGAGGCGCTGGCGGCTCAGGTCAATTACGTGCAGGGGATTGAGTTCCGCACCACGGAACTGCGCCAATACAAAGACCAGGCCCGCGCCCTGGCCATCCGGGCGGCGCGGGAAAAAGCGGAGGCTCTGGCGGGCGAGTTGGGGCAAACCATCGGCCAACCGCACAGCATCCAGGAGCAGCAAAGCGGCTGGTGGTCAACCTACCGTAGTTGGTGGGGATCGTGGGGTAACAGCCCGGCCCAAAACGTGGTGCAAGAAATCAGCAGCGTGAGCAGTTCCACCACCGACGACACGCTCGCGCCGGGTCAAATCAAAGTCAACGCTCAGGTGACGGTCAGCTTTGAGCTACAGTAAAATTGGAAGGATGGAGGATTGGAAGACTGGCTTTAACCAACTTCCCACCTTCCTTCTTCCCTTAAACCACTATATTCGCCCAAACTCGCGGGCCAATTGGGCGGCGCTGAGGTGGATCATGGTGGGGCGGCCATGCGGGCAGGTGCGCGGCGAGGTGGTGGTTTCCAGTTGGCGCACCAGCTCACGCATTTCTTCAAAGGATAAAACCTGCCCGCCCTTGATAGAGGCGCGTTTACACACGGTGATGGCAATCTTCTCGTGGACTTCGCGGGCCAGCGGAATGGCCCCATCGGCCATCTCGGCCAGGATATCCACCAGGGCCTGGGCGGGGTCGGCCTGGCCCAGAATTTGGGGCACGGCCCGGATGCGGAAAGCAGCGCCGCCAAAGGGTTCCAACTCAAAGCCAACCTCCTGCAAGGCCGGCCTCTCCGCCTCCAGCAAAGCCGCGTGGCCGGGTAGCAGTTCCACCAAGACCGGCTCCAGCAACTGCTGCCGGGCCGCCCCGGCCTGGGCTTTTTGAGCGGCCAACTGCTCGTACAAAATCCGCTCGTGGGCGGCATGTTGGTCAATCAGATAGAGGCCATCCGGCCCCTCGGCCACAATGTACATCTGCTGCACCTGGCCCAACACCCGCATGAGCGGCATTTTTTGGGGTAACAGCGGCGCACCGGCCAGTGAGGTGCGTTCAGCCTCTTGGCTGCTGGCCGGAGGCAGCGGCAAAGTGCGCTGCGCCTCAAAGCCAAATTGACCAAAACTCGGCCGCTGCGGCCCGCCAAAGGCGGTGCGCCAGGGAGCAGTATCACCGGCGTGACCGCCAAAGCCGCCGGCAAAGTGGTATTCAGGCGTAACATGACTCCCGTAAGTGGGCACCGGAGCCGCCGCAACTACCGCTTCGCGCACGCCCCTCTGCACCGCCTTAAAAATCAAACGGGGATCGCGGAACTTCACCTCCGCTTTAGTGGGGTGGACGTTGACATCCACCTCGGCCGGGTCAAGCTCGATGTTCAACACCGCCACCGGGTAGCGGCCCACCGGCAAAAAGGTGTGGTAAGCCTGCACCACCGCCTGGTTGAGAGAGCGATCCTGAATCCAGCGGCGGTTGACAAAAAAGATAATCTGGTCGCGGCCCCCCCGATGCAGCGCCGGCGCCCCGGCATAGCCCTGCACCGAAACGAGCAGGGGAGCAGAGGAGCGGGGGAGCAGAGAAGATGCCCCGCTCTCCCCAGCTCCCCTGCTC
>CAZDMM010000022.1:21564-22702 GCA_964505845.1 uncultured Caldilineaceae bacterium | reverse complement strand
GGCGGGTTTTACTCTTTTCGGCTCTAAAGGTTGGCCCAAAGCAGTACACTTTGCCAAAAGAGTAGATGTTGGCCTCGTTGTACAGTTGGCCGGTTTGGGCCAGGTAAACCTTGTCGCCAAAGTAATCTACCTCAAAGAGCGTGGTCGTGCCCTCGCCCGCCGCCGGGGTGAGGATGGGCGTGCTCATCTCCAGGTAATCGTGGCTGTCCAGCCAATCGCGGCAGGCCCGCATCACCGTCGCCCGGATGCGCAGGATGGCCCACTGCAAGCGGCTGCGAATCCACAAGTGGCGATTTTCCAGCAGAAATTCCACCCCGTGCTCTTTGGGGGTGATGGGGTACTCTTCGGCAATCTGGACGACCTGCAAATCGGCGGCGTCCACCTCGTAACCGCCGGGGATGCCGGGGGCGCGCAGATTTTCTTTGACCACGCCCCGCACCATCAGCGAGGATTCCTGAGTCAGCCGCTTGCCGGCCTCAAAAACCTCGTCAGAAAGGTTGCCTTTAAAGAGGACGGCCTGGGCAATGCCGGTTCCGTCGCGCACCTGCAAAAATTGCAGTTTGCCTTTGTCGGTGCGGGCGTACAGCCAGCCCTGTATGGTAACATCTTGGCCCACGTGTTGGGCGATGTTTTGAATGGATATGATGGTGCTCAAAGCGAATCTCTCCTTTACAAACCCAAAATTGTACCAAGAGCCTTATCTATCTCTTGCAGATAAGGCTCATCCAGGCGACCGAGGGTCTTGATAAGTCTGCTTTTGTCCACAACACGAATTTGCTCATACAGGACAACCGAGTCCTGAGTTAAGCCACCCTGTCCCGCTGGCACAAAAGCATGCGAAGGCAAAATAGTGTGACGTATTTTTGTGGTAAATGGAACAATAATAGTATGAGGACTCACGGAATGGGCTCGATCAACTTGCACAATTACGGCTGGACGCTTGCCTGCTTGTTCAGTGCCAATGACCGGGTTGAGATCACACAAAACTACATCGCCTCGATGAACTGTTACCATATAATTTCGCCACGAGCCAAGCGATCTTCGTAGTCTTCCAGGTTGGGTAGATAATCGGTAAAATCTGACTCGCTCACTTCCATACTTTCTGAAAAGTGAGTCCACCACTGCCAACGGGCGTTAT
>CAZDMM010000022.1:14869-21554 GCA_964505845.1 uncultured Caldilineaceae bacterium | reverse complement strand
TCGCGTTTCACCAGTAAAAAATCCACAAAATCAGATACTTCCTGAACCATCGGCTCAGGCAACTGATGTATTTTCTCAATGGTAAGATCATAAACTGTCATAATTTTTACCTCCTTACTGGATTATACTCTGTCGTAGGCTGGTTAGCTACTCGGCCACTCCGCCCCATCGTAATAACGCGTACCGCGATGGCCCTGTTTGGGGATTGGGGTAGACAACCGTTCCCCCGGCGCGGCTACCAGAATCAGGGTGCGCGGCTGGCCCGATTCCGGGTTGACCGCCCCCTCAATAAGCTGCTTGATTTGGAGCCGCCCAATCAGGTGGTCGTTAAAAATGGTGTAAACGTAATCGCCCACCTTCAATTTTGACGGCTTGCCCTTCATGTGAAATTCGTACTCGCTCAACGTGCCGTCGTACAAAGCATTGACGGTTTCAATCCCATCCTGGGCCGGGATGGTTTTGGTAATGCCGAAGCGCATGAGTGTTTTTTTACCTTTCCCCGAAATGACCGCCGACCGCTGACCACCGAGCGCTATCAAGCTTATGACAGCGGTCTGCCGTCTGCCGTCGGCGGTCACATTTAGGGCAAGAAAAAGAACGCAATCCCAACAATCGAATACACCCCCAACAACTGCACCCCTTCCAGCCAGTTGCTTTCGCCGTCCAAGGCAATCAGAGCGGCGATGAGCGAGGCGGCAAAGAGCGCAATCAACTCAAAAACGTTGAAGGTCAGAGTCAGGTGAGAGCCAAAAAGCAAGCTGATAAAGACCAGCAGCGGGGCCACAAACAGCGCCACCTGCAAACTGGAACCCAGCGAAATTGCCAGTGACAATTCCATCTTGTTTTTCATCGCCATCTGAACGGCCACCACGTGCTCGGCCACATTGCCCACCAGGGGGATGAGGATGATCCCCAGGAAAAATTCGGTGATGCCCAGCTCTTCCACCACCGGCTCCACCGCCCCCACCAACACCTCGCTCAGGTAAGCAATGGCCACGGTGGCAACCACCAGCACAGCAAGGGCAGTACGCAAACTCCACCCCGCCTGGTGATGCTCGTGCGCCGCCACCAACTCATCGGTGGTATCGGCAATTTTAAAGGAAAAAACAATGCTGAGGGCATAAACCGCGATCATCACCACTGCCACCCCCAAACTCAGATGCTCCACCCCGGCGTGGTCAACCTGGTCAATGCTGTAACTAAACAACGAGGGCACAGCCAGAGCAATCAAGGCCAAAATCAACATGGTGGCATTCACATCGGCCTGGCGACGGTTGAAGGTTTGAATACCAAATCTAACCCCACCCAACAGGGCGCTAAAGCCCAAAATTAAAAGCAAGTTGCCCAAAATCGAGCCGGTGATAGAAGCCAGCACCAATTCCAGCAGCCCCTTTTGAATGGCAGCAATGCTGATAATCAATTCGGCGGCATTGCCCAGCGTGGCATTGAGCAGCCCGCCCACTTTGGGGCCGGTGTAAAAAGCCAGTTCTTCGGTGGCTTTGCCCATAAAACCGGCCAACGGCACCACCCCCAGCGCCGCCGTAAAAAAGATAATCACCGGCGACCAGTGAAAAATCTCGGCCAAAACGGCGATGACGGCAAAAACAAGTAAAGCGTAGTTGAGATATTTCATATTCTATTCCTATCTGGAGTTAAATTTAATCTGGCTTAACCTGAGGAACAAATCATCGCATTAATAATAATGATGACAATGGCAAAGCAACAATTCGCGGATCAGGAATTGACACATCATCTGCCAAAGTAATAAGGATACCAAATGGCGCATTGTAAACTGTTTTTTCTATAAAAGCACGTAACCCCAGAGTATCGCGATATCCATCAATGCGTTGCCGATATTTGACTTCCAACGGAATACGATGCTCACCCACAGTAATTACAAAGTCAACTTCCGGCTCTGCGCCCCGCTCTGGGAACCAAGCTAAATCTAATCCAGGGATACCACTCAGAAAGTAACCTGTAATGCTTTCGGCAACATGCCCGGCTAAATCACTCAAATGAGGTGATTGTTGCAGCGACTCTATCGTGATCGGAATAGTTTCTTGCAGCCAACTGGTTCGTAGTGAATGGTCACATAAACAAACTTTGGGTTGCCCTTTAGATCGTTTTAAGCGAAGCTCCAATGGATTTACCAGGCGAATAAGCAAAGTATCATTGAGAAACCGTAGATAAGCTAACACACGTTGCCAGCCAATATTGGCCCTCAGCGCCGAACGCAGCTCATTAATGAAAATGGGTTGGCCGGGAGCCTGGCCAGTATAGCGACAACAGAGTCGAAAAAGCGCTTCTAATAAATGCTGGTCCCGTTTTCGTCCTCGCTCTCCCACGCGTAAATCATGCTGGATGACCCGACGGATCACAGTCTCGTTAAGCTGGTCAGCTATTTCTTCCCACGGACGGTCGGTTCGGGCTTGCGCTATGGGATAACCACCTCGTTCAGAAAAAGTAGTAAAGGCTCGATCTCGTTCCTCCCGATAGCGGACACCTTGCTCGTGTAGAGCCTTCCAAAAGTCTTGCTGTTTTAAATTTGTTAGTCCATTAAGTTGAAGCAACGGCGGAAGTTCACCCCAGCCATGGAGCGAGGAAATTTCGCGCAATAATAAAGGCCCTAATTCTAAGGTTGATATACGCCCAGCCAAACTATCCCGTCCCTGTTCGATACGTAAAGCCGAACTACCTGTAAGCAAAACCCGCACAGCGTGGTGGTCTACTAACGCTTTAACCTGTGAAGCCCACTCGGATAGATTTTGTACCTCATCAAAAAATAGAAAAGCTGGCTCTCCTTTATGCGCCCACTCGTTAAAAGACGCTTCCAGGACATTACGCTCATACCAGCGGCATAAAGTGAGAATATGATCTCCTGAACCTCTAAGTGAAATAATGTCATCAAACTGTACCCGAAAAATGCGTCTGGGGGTAACACGCTCGTTATGAAGTAGATGATTGATGATTTGCTCTTGTAAGGTTGTTTTGCCCACCTGACGAGGGCCGCGTAGCACGGTGATAGGCGCCAATCCGGCTTTAAGTCGTTGCAAGGTGGGCTCAAAAAGCCAACGTCGAAATGGCGGCAGGGGGCGCATTGGTTTGTCTCTCCACCAGGGATTAGTATCCAATAAAAATGCCTCTAAATCTCCTGGCAAGCGTTCACCAAAAAAAGTTGATTTTAGCTCAATCTTTTCCATAACTTATTATCTCCTACTTGCCTGACAGCCAGATTTACTGCTGAATCCTCATGCTTTAGCAAAGACCTATGAGCCGCCTTTATAGTACACTGAAAATACCGCTTAAGCAACCGGATTTAAAGATACAACACCTCTATGATTACCGTCAACCGCTGGCGCTCTTTTTAACTTTTGCCAAAAGCCGCCTTTTGGCTTTATGATAGATCACCATGGCCGTTACCCAGGTTCAAACAACACCCTCACTTTTAAGCTGGCAGCGCCTCTTCGCGCTGCTCTGTTGGCCCTGGGAACTGCTCCCGCTGCTGTCAGGCTTTGCCTGGCTTTACCGCCAAACCATGCCCCCCGGCATGAGTTCCTGGCTCATCGAGGGCTGGGACTCGGCGGTGCTGCAAATTACCGGCAGCACCTGGGGGGTGCCCCACTCGCCGGGCTATCCGCTTTACACCATCCTGTCCAACCTATTTGTGCGGCTGTTGGGACTGCTGCCGGGCTTTTGGGATAGCAGCGTCGTCTGGCGCGTCACCTTTTTTTCTACCGTTAGCAGCCTTTTGTGCCTTGTCTTTCTCTATTTCACCGTGTGGAAGCTCACCAAAGACCGCATCGCCGCCCTCCTCAGCGCCGCCGTGTTGGGGGTCAGTTTTATCTTTTGGCGGGGAGCTATCATGGCCGAGGTTTACAGCCTCAATGCCCTCATCTTTGCCTTAACCTATTGGCTGGCTCTCACCTGGGCCGACTACCCCCGCGACCGCTGGCTGGCCGCCCTGGGGTTGGTGGTCGGCGTGGGGCTGGCCCATCATCGCACCGCCTTCATTCTCCCGCCGACGGTGGCCCTGTGGGTGCTGCTCAAAACCGCCGCCGAGACCGAGCGCGGGCGTGGCTGGCTGGTCATTTTGGTTTTACGGCTGGTCATTTTGACGGTGGCCGCTCTGATTCCGCTGCTGTCTTACCTGTATCTGCCCTGGGCAGCCAGCTATCGCCAGGGGCAAACCTGGCTCTATGCCGATACGTCGGATTGGAATACTTTTTGGTTTGTGGTATTGACCCGCGAGTGGTGGGGGCTGGTCAAAATTCCGGCCACCGCAGCCGCCTGGTGGAAAAATTTAGGCGAGCTTTTTCAGCAGCAGGCCGGACAGATTACAACCGGCGGCCTGGTGGCCGGCTGCCTCGGCCTGCTGGCTACCCGGCGCAAGATGTGGCTGTTTCTGCCGCCGCTGCTGGCCCTCACCTTTTTTGGGGTCAGCTATAAAGTGGCCGATTTGGACAGTATGCTCATCCCGCTCACTTTAACCCTGTGTGTGGGGCTGGGCGCTTTGGTGGGCCAGGCCCTTGATTGGGTGGTGGCGCGCATCAGAATTAAGGGGGAAGCCATCCGAGACCGCTGGCTGCGCGTTACCATGCGGCTGATATTTTCGGCGGGGCTGGTGCTGGGGCTGTACTTTGTCTTCCAACCGCTGGCTCAGGCCAACTACCAGGCCGTTGACCTCAGCGGCGACTGGCAGGCCCAGGATTTGGTAGAAGAGGTGGCGGCCATCGCCGGGGCCGGCACTCCGCTCACCATCATCGGCCAGGATAACAGTGTGCTGCCCGATTTTATCTATAATCAGGCAGTGTTGGGCCAGCCGGTAGAGCCGCTTTCTACCACCCACCTCAGCCGCATGCCGGAAGCCGCCAGCATCGAGCTGCTGCAAGCGCGTTTCCGTGAGGGGCGGCGGGTGCTGGTAGACATCGAAACCATCAATCTGAATTTTATCCCCTGGCTCTCCCAGGCGGTCAAAACCGGGCGTATCTTTTTGGCTCCCACCGGCCATCCCTACCTGTGGGAACTTTTGCCCCGTCCCTTTAGCAGCGTGCTGCCGCAGCAAGAAGCCTGGCAGCAAATTCCGCCCAACCAATTTTTAGAAGGCCGCATGTCCGTCATTGCCTACCACGAGCGCATCATCCGCAAACGCACCGGCTGTTTTTTGCGCTTGAGCTTGTTTTGGCGGGCGGAGCAAGCCATCACCAAGGATTACTACGTGGCGGTGCAGCCGCTGGGCGGCGAGACGGCGCTCGACAAAAACGACCACCTGGGCCTGATGCGCGGCTACCTGCCCACCTCGCGCATGCAGCCCGGCGAGATTGTGCGCGACGAGGTGGACATGCTTATCCGCCAGCCGGCCGCCCTGCCGGGGATCAATTTGGTGGTCAACCTGTACCAGGTGCGCGACAACCAATTCCCCACCTTTGGCCAGGTTACGCTGCCGGTCACGGTGGACCCGGGCGGGTGCAGCAAACGTTAAACGTTGTAACGTTGAACGTTTATTTTATGAAGGAAGAAAGTTGATGCAGATAACGAGTAGCCAACCCGATGGGTTATATATCCCCACTTCAGCGACCCTGGCTCAACTGCTGGAAGATGAACCTGTACACGATTTTGCGGATAGACTCCTGCATGCTGCCTTATTTCAAACCTACAACCTGCTCCAAACAGGCAGAATGCAATCTACCAAAGGCATACAGAGCGCAATCTCTAATCTCCAATCTCCAATCTCCAACGCCATAACGCTTGCCCAAGCCCTCCATTACCCCGGCCCAGAAATGTATCCCTTGTTGACCGCCCTTTTAGCCCTCGATGCCGAAGTTCGGGCCGCGCAGGGCGACGAAACGCGGGTGATACCGCTGCCCGGCTTCTTGAGCTATCGCGCCAGCCTGCCCCCGGACAAAGCGCCGCTCCAAGCCCTCCGGCTGCCGCCGCTCAACCAGGGCGGGCATTATCATTTGGCGGTTTTTGATAATGGGGAATATGGGGCAGTCCGCTTTGATTTGCACCCCGAACTACACCTCGCCGGGCATGTGCGGCTGGCTCTCAGCAGCTTGACCCGTTTCCCGATGCGCCTGCTCCCCATCGAGGAGCACCTCAACCGGCAAGTGCTGACCGAGGCGTTGATTGAGGAAGTTATTGCTGTGGGTGGTGAGGAGATTTCGCCGCCGCTTGTCGCTGTGGAAAAAGCCGGTTTGCTACAAGCCTGCCAAGCCCTGTGGCAGCAGGCTATACATCAGGACTGAAACCTTCAAGGCCCAAAGTCACAAAGTTCTTAACTATTGCTTCTTTATGCCTTCGAGCTTTGGTGGTTATCAATACGCCTCTGTACCAATTTCAGCTTGAGTCTGTTCTCGCACCAATTCCCGCAGATGATTAATTACCACCCGCTCCCCGGTTTGCGCGTCCACATAATACCAGTGCTCCCAGCCGTTGCACGGCGCCTGGTGCAGTTCTCGCCCCACCTGGTGGATGGAGCCGGTGTAGCCGTTCAACTTAATCTGTCCGTTGGCTAAGACAGTCGCCGCCAACTCTTCTTTGGCTCCAAAATAGAGCTTTTGGCCCGGCTGCAGCAGCCCATGTTCCAGCAGCGCGCTGAAAGGGATACGGGCGCGGTCGCGCTTGCTGGGGAAAGCAAAAACGCCTTCCACAAACATCTCCGGCTGGATGGCCGACAGCCGCTCCC
>CAZDMM010000022.1:8571-14859 GCA_964505845.1 uncultured Caldilineaceae bacterium | reverse complement strand
CACGTAGCCGGCGTCTCGCTCAATGCCAATCCAATGGCGATGCAGCTTCTTGGCCACCGCGCCGGTAGTGCCGGTGCCAAAAAATGGGTCAAGCACGATATCGCCGGGGTTGGAGCTGGCCAGGATGACCCGGTACAGCAGCGCCTCCGGCTTTTGGGTGGGATGGGCCTTGACCCCGTTCACCTTGACGCGCTCCTTGCCGGTGCAGAGCGAAATGTCCCAATCGCTGCGCATTTGCCGCTCATCATTGAGCGCTTTCATGGCGTGGTAATTGAAGGTATAACGCGCCCCTTTGTTTTTCTGCGCCCACAGCAAGGTTTCGTGGGCGTTGGTAAAGCGCACCCCCCGGAAATTTGGGGTGGGATTCCTTTTGACCCACACCACATCATTGAGGATCCAATAACCCAAATCCATCAAAACTGTGCCAACCCGGTAGATATTGTGGTAGGAGCCGATAACCCAAATCGTGCCGTTATCTTTGAGCACACGCCGGCAAGCCGACAACCACTCACGGGTAAAGTGGTCGTACTCGGCAAAACCTTGAAAACGATCCCAATCGTCATCCACCGCATCTACTTTGGTCATGTTGGGCCGCCATAGTTCCTGCTGCAATTGCAGGTTGTAGGGTGGGTCAGCAAAAATCAAATCCACCGACTTTTCCGGCAGCGTTTTCAACACCTCAATGCAATCGCCGTGCAGCACCTGGTCTATATAATCCATCAGACTCTACGCACCCGTGAAAAAATTACTACAGAGGACGCAGAGAACATAAAATAAAAACTCTCCGTTCTCTGCGTCCTCGGCGGTTAAAAATCCCCAATCTCCCCTATCAGGGGAAGATACCCCGCTGGGCCAGGGCCTCGGCCACACGCGAGACGGCCAGCATAAAGGCCCCCTGCCGCAGCGATACCCGGCGCGATTCGCTCAAATCACACACCTGGTCAAAGGCGTTGTAGAGGAAGCGGCGCAAATTTTTCTGCACCTCGTCCAAATCCCAATAAAAAGCTTGCAACCCCTGCACCCACTCAAAATAACTCACGGTGACTCCGCCGGCATTGGCCAGGATGTCGGGCGCCACAACAATGTTGCGGGCATGCAAAATTTTATCGGCTGCGGCGCTGGTGGGGCCATTGGCCCCTTCCACAACATACTTGGCCTGGATGCGGTCGGCGTTGAGCGAGGTAATCTGGTCTTCCAGCGCCGCCGGGATCAGCACGTCGCACTTTAAGGTCAGGAGTTCTTCATTGGTAATCCTGGTTACACCCGGCGCGCTGTAATCGGCCAGGGTGCGGCTGGGCGACTTGCGGCTGTACTCCAGCATGGCTTTGATGTCCAGGCCGGCGGGGTTGTAATAACCGCCAGAAACATCGCTGACGGCCACAATCTTGCAGCCGTCTTCGGCCAGGTAATGGGCGCTCCAGTAGCCCACCTTGCCAAAGCCCTGCACCGCCACCGTGGCCCCTTCCAACGGAGTGCCGTACCGTTTCATGGTATTTTCTGCGATGATAGCCACCCCCAGCCCGGTGGCGTCGGCGCGGCCCAGGCTGCCGCCCAAAATGAGCGGCTTGCCGGTGACAATCTCCTGGCTGGCTTCGCCGCGCAGCATGCTGTAGGTGTCGCCCATCCAGGCCATGGTTCGCTCGTCGGTGTTCACGTCGGGCGCCGGGATATCCTTTTTTGGCCCAATGATGGGCATAATGGCATAGGTGTAGCGGCGGGTCAGGTGGCGCAGCTCATTCTCGGTCAAGCTGGCCGGGCTAACGCAGATACCGCCTTTGGCCCCACCATACGGCAAATTGAGGACGGCGCACTTCCAGGTCATCAATTGAGCCAGGGCCGTTACCTCTTCCAGGGTCACATCGGCGTGAAAACGCACGCCGCCTTTGCACGGGCCGGGCACGCTGGTGTGCTGCACCCGGTAGCCGGTAAAAACCTCGGTCAAGCCGTCATCCATTTCTATGGGCAGCGACACGGTTAAGGACCGCTCGCAGCTTCGCAAAACTTTATGCAAACTTGGATTCAAATGGAGCCGCTCGGCGGCCTCATCCAGATGATTCAAAGCCGTAGCCAGCATCCGCATGCCAGGCGTTTCCTGGGCTGTTGCAGCCAGGGCCGGGTCGCCTTTGGTCACGGGAGGAGCGATAGTTGTCATAATTGCCTCACTTTCAAACTACGCTGTTTGTAATTGCCTTCCACCAATGAAAGGTCAATGTCAGTATATCACAAGACATAATGTTTTGCTAGTCCCTAAAGTCTCTTGCCAACCTCTTTGTTTGTGCTATAATATTAGTATTATGGAAAGTTGTTATGGCAAGTCTGCCGGAGAGGAAGGATAGCGATGGCAACATCTCTGGAATTGGCAATTACGGCCATTCGATCTGGCCGCAAAGAAGAAGGCCGACAACTACTGAACTTGCTCATTCAACAAAATCCCAACAATGAGATGGCCTGGCTGTGGATGAGTGGGGTGGTTGAGCAAGACCAGCAGCGGGCGCGCTGCCTGTACCATGTGCTGGCCATCAACCCCAACAACGAGCTGGCCCGGCGCGGCCTGCAACTGCTGGGTATTGTAGTATCCGACTCCCGGCCTGTGCGCGTCCCCCGCGACTCTCAGCCAATCCCTATCCAAAAACCGGCCGCCCCCGAAGCTTTTGTGCCCAATATCTTCGAGCAGGGGTTGACCGCTGGGGCGGCTCAAACTCAGCCGCTTTTAGCGCCGGCCGGCCAACCCACCCCCCCGGCGGAACGGCGGCCCTTCCGCCTGGACCCCAAAGCCATCACCCAGGAGCTGCCCTTTACGCCCTTGCGCGAACCTTTTAGCGAGAACGCCCGCCGCTCTCCCTCGGCCTTTTATCCCCGCGCCGAAGCGAATGGGCCGGCTCCGGCCACGCCGGTCGCTGTCAGCCCGGCCCCGGCCAATGGAACCCCGGCTGCCAATGGCGCAGCGCACCCTCCCGCCCAGCCGGCCACCCCAGGCCAGGCCGAAGCCGCCGCTGCCAATACCCCATCCGAAAACCCCAGCAGTGAGGGTTTAAAACCAGAGGCCGATGGTCAGCCCGCCCCGGCCCGGCCCGCTGCAGAGGAGATACCGCTGCCTGATTTTCCCCCGGCGGCGTCCAACCCAGGCCAAGCGCCGCCGCCCGAGACCGCCCCGGCACCTGCCGAGTTCAGACCGGGGCCGCTGCCCAATGGTTCAGAGCCGGCAGCCGGGCAGCCCATCCCGGAGCACAGGGCGCTGGTTCCCCTGCCGCCCCAGCCCGCCTCTGCGCCGCCCGCTCAACCTGTCTACCCTGCGCCCAGCTCTATCCAGGAAACCCGGCCCTCCCAGCCCATCTGGACTACCCAGCCCAACGTTGCCCCGGCTGCGCCGAATGGCCCAACCCCCTATCCTGCACCCGGATTGAACGGCCAGGTTACGATGGGTATGCCCACCCAATTTTTGCAGCCGCAGCCCCCTTATCAAGCCGTGCCGGTGAACCATGCCAACGCCACCATGGGCATGCCTGCGCCAAGCGTTCAGCCGGCGGCGCTGCATGCTAACGCCACCATGGGCATGCCGGCCTACGGCCAGATGCCTTACCAACCCGCTTACCCGCAAAACCAGGTCTATCACTCCACGCCGACCATGGCCATGCCCACCATGACCGAGGCCGAAGCCAGGGCGCGTTTATTGGCCGGCCAGGGCATGCTGCCCTCGCTTGACCCGCTGGCCGCGCTGCGGGCCATGGCCAACGCCGAAGGCCAGCTTCAAACGGGGACTAAAAGCGTTAAAAAAGGGATTAAAAGCAAAAAGAAAATAGAAGAAGATGAGAACGAGGACGACGAGGTCAACATGCTGGCCGTAATTGTGTTTGGCTCGCTCTCTATTACGGCTCTGGGCGGGCTGGGGATGCTCATCCTCTTGTGGGTGACGAGCACATAAACTGATAACTTCTTGTTGGCGCTTACGCCGCTAACTGTTCTTGCCAGGCGCGCTTGACCCGCCACCGCAAATCCTGGCGCGCCAATTGTAACTCCAACTGAGTGCCGTCGCTGGCTTCAACCAGCACCGAGCGCCCGGCCTCCTCATCCCACTGCCGGCCTGTCGCCGTAATGGTATACCGTTTGTTGCGCCAGGTTACTTTCTGCACGGTCAGATCACCGTTGGCCTGTATGAGCGCCGTCACACTGGCCGGGTCATCAAAATATTCCAGATTGCTCACAATTATACTCCATCGGCGACAGGTCTCGCCTTGCGTGTTTTTCCGCTGATACGGTTACGCCAGGTGACAATCGGTTTGCGGATGAATGACAGGCGCACCAGCAGCAGCGCCGTCACGATGGCCCCGTACACCAGCGGCTCCCGGATATCCGACTTGACCAGCCAAACATAATGCACCACCGCCAGCAGTCCAGCCAGGTACACCCAGCGATGCAGCCGCTTCCAATTTTTACCCAGGCGGCGCATCCAACCCTGGGTAGAGGTGAGGGCCAGCGGCAGCAAAATCAAAAAAGCCGCAAAGCCGACCAGGGCATAACGCTTCTCAAAGATAGCTTCATACAGCAAATCCCAATCAAAGCCGTAATCCAACCCCACAAAGGTTAAAAAGTGCAGGCTAACGTACATAAAAGCGTACAGGCCCAGCAGCTTGCGCAGGGGCAGCACCTGCCGCCACCCAAACAGGGTGTTAACCGGGGTGCAGGCCAGAGACAGCACCAGCAAAATTAGAGCCGGTTTGCCGGTACGGAAAGTTATATCCTGGATCGGGTTGACGGTCAAGCCGCCGGTAAAGTAATCCCACAGCAGCCAGGCCAGCGGAAACAGGGAGCCGAGGTGAGCCAACCAGCGCAGCCAGTTTTGCTTGAGAGCGTTCATAAGAAATTAGAAGTTGGCCCGTAAATCCATATCTTTGTACAAGGCGGCCACCTCTTCGGCGTAGCCGTTGAAGGGCAAAGTTTTGCGCCGGCCAAACTCACCGATGCGGCGCTCGCTGGCCTGCGACCAACGCGGATGGTCTACCTCCGGGTTCACGTTGGCGTAAAAGCCGTACTCGTTGGGCGCAGCGGCCATCCACAAGGATACCGGCTGTTCCTCCACCAAGTCAATTTTAACAATAGATTTGATGCTTTTGAAGCCGTACTTCCAGGGTACCACCAATCGCAGCGGCGCGCCATTTTGAGGCAGCAGCATTTTGCCGTACAGGCCGGTTGAGAGAATGGTCAAATCGTGCATGGCTTCATCCAGGCGCAGGCCCTCCACATAGGGCCAGTTGTACCAGGGACTTTGCTGGCCCGGCATCTGCTCTGGATCGTACAGGGTTTCAAAGCGGACATACTTGGCTTTGGACATCGGCTCAACTTCTTTCAACAGTTGGGCCAGGGGGAAGCCCAGCCAGGGAATCACCATAGACCAGGCTTCGACGCAGCGCAGCCGGTAGACGCGCTCTTGCTGGGTAAACTTTTTGAGCAAATCCTCAACCCCAAACTTTTGAGGTTTTTGAACCAGGCCGCCCACTTCCACCGTCCAGGGTGAGGTTTTAAAGTTTTTGGACAGCGGGGCTACCCCTTCTTTTTCCACCGTGAACTCGTAAAAGTTGTTGTAGTTGGTCACGGCCTCAAAAGGGGTCAGGGCATCGCCCAACTCATCGGTTGCCACCGTAGTTTTGGCGGGGCCGGGATCCTTGGATTGGCTGGCGGCGGCGGCCGGCGGTTTGCTCTCGACGCCGCAGGCGGCCAGGGCCATCGAGCTTAAGGCCAGCGCGCCGATACCGGTCATAAATTTGCGCCGGGACAGGTAAATGTGTTCCGGGGTGATTTCAGATGAAGGAATTTTTATCATACTACCTCCTACCTCAGACTACATTGGTAAGTTCTCTATCATAAAAATTTAGCGCATCTTTCTTACCAAATTATTAAGGGCCACAAATTGGCAACAACACCCAAAATTGGTATCATGCCGGTACATGCCTGTGGAACGCAGATGACGCTGATTGTAACGGAGTAGTTGAATGTTTGACTCACCAACCAGGAGCGGTCAAGTTGGGCCGCAAGTTATCCTGGTGATCCTGGCGGTTTTTGGACTCATGATAATAGTCATTGCAGCGGCAATTTCGTTACTGTTGGGCCAAAATGTAATGACCAATCCCGCCGCAATTTTTAGCAACCCCACCCTGCAGGCTGAACCGACCCCGACCATCGCCCCCCTGGCGGCGGCCACACCCGGCCCGGCCACCTGGAGCACCTTTCGCAGCGTGGCGCTGGGCTTTAGCCTGGATTATCCGGCCCGCTGGCGCAGAAAAGAAAACTCGC